>JBHHWX010000456.1:0-5047 GCA_046756745.1 bacterium
CTGAAATTCCTGAATTGGACGAAGAATGGTTTAAGAATGCAAAGGTCGTTCTTCCTCAAAAAAAGAAAGCCATCTATCTTCGAGTGGATGGGGATGTGTTGGAATGGTTTAAATCCAACTCTAAAGGTAAAGGTTACCAAACGCTCATGAATGCGGTGTTAAAAGCATATGTCAAGGCACAAAAAGGTCGACTCACCTTTAAGTAGAAATCAATAAGGAAGTTGTATTTCGCCCGTCTTGATAATTCCAATAAAATGATGCGTGGGGATTACCTGGCGGGCCCCGTGGGATAATTTATGCAACAGGGCGGCCCACAGTGGAGATTAGTTTACCCAACGGGTTATCCTTTGATTAACTTGGACTTAACGCCGCCTCCGGACGTTAAGAAACGATGTTACCTTTGCCAGATACAATTGCCAACTAATTTTGCACACCCGCTTCGGTTAAATTAATGTAAAAAGGAGGACGCCGTGTTCTATCAAAAACTCAAATATGGGTTCGTGTCTTTTCTGTTTTCAGCGGTCATCTTTCAAACCGCACACACAAAAGAAGCAGACTCGAAAGCCGTGGTCGCGCAGGTTCGTGAGTATCGTGTGCAAAACGAAGCGAAGATCCTCAACGAGCTCGTGAAGCTGCTGTCCATTCCCAATGTGGCTTCGGACCGGGAAAATATTTACAAAAACACCGAGCATCTGATGTCGATGCTGCAAAAGCGCGGAGTAAAAACAAGCTTGTTCGAAGTCGACGCCGGGTCACCGGCGGTATTTGGGGAATTACAGGTTCCCGGGGCAAAACACACGGTTGTCCTTTACATGCACTACGACGGTCAGCCGGTGAACCGCGAGAATTGGAGATCGGATCCCTGGCAGCCGGACCTGCGCGACCCAAACGGCAGTGAACTCTCGCTTTCCGGCTTGCAAACTCCCTTTCCTACGGAGGCGCGGCTCTACGCTCGATCCGCCAGCGATGACAAAAGTCCTATTCTTGCCATGCTCACCGCCCTGGACGCGCTCGAGCAAGCAGGAATCCCTCTGTCGTTTAATCTCAAATTCTTCCTCGAAGGCGAAGAAGAAGCCGGCTCTTCAAATTTAGCCGCCATTCTGGAAAAATACGCCGGCGTTCTGAAAGCCGACGCCTGGATTTTCTGCGATGGGCCGGTGCACCAAACCCGCCGGAAAAAAGTCAGTTTTGGCGCACGCGGGGTCACCGGAGTCAGGATGACCGTCTACGGTCCTGTGCGGCCGCTGCACAGCGGGCACTACGGAAACTGGGCGCCCAATCCGATTGTGCTTTTGACCCATTTACTGGCCAGTATGCGCGACACCCAGGGCCGCATTCTCATCGACGGTTTTTACGAAGACGTCCGTCCCCCGACGGAAACCGAACGCCGGGCTTTGGCCGAGGCTCCGGATATCGAAGAAATGCTGCGCCATGAGCTTGGGCTGGCTTGGAGCGAAGGCGAAGGCCGTTTGGAAGAGCGCATTATGCTGCCGGCCTTGAATATCCGCAACATCGCATCCGGCGGCGCAGCAGCGCGCAACGCCATCCAAACCGAGGCGACGGCGGTAGTGGGCTTCAGGCTGGTGCCGAATCAAACCATCGAGCGCGTTCGCGAGCTCGCTGAGGCGCATATCCGAAAACAGGGATTCCACATTGTGAACGCAGCGCCTGATCAGGAAACCCGGCGCAGCCACAAGAAAATCATCCGGCTGCAATGGGGAGACGGATACCAGCCGTTTCGCACATCCATGGATCTTCCGGTGTCAAAAGCGGTCATGCAAGTGGTTGAAGAAGCCGCCGGCGAAGCCATTGTCAAATTGCCTACCTCGGGCGGAAGTTTACCACTGTTCATTTTCGACCGGGCGCTGAAAACGCCGCTGATCATGGTGCCCATGGTGAACCACGACAACAACCAGCACGCGGAGAACGAAAACTTGCGCATTCAAAACTTGTGGGACGGAATTGAGGTCTATGCGGCTCTTTTGGCGCGATTGGGGCAGGTTTGGGAGTGAGTGACTTACCCAGTTTTCGAAATATTTTTTAATCAAACCTAAATTGAGCGATTCTTGCAGGTGGGAGTTTGTAGTGCAAGCGTCAGCTTGCCTGAGGGCAAGGCCATTAAGACTATTTTTGCCACGGATTCACACTGATGAAACACGGATTTTTGTTAATTTAATCAATGAACAATACTTCATATTCAAAATTCATTTTATCCGTGTCAATCAGTGTAAATCCGTGGCTAATATTTTTTTAGTTGTAGCTATCATTTGGTTGCGGCTCTGCTGCGCTGGGTGAATCCGTGGCTGATTTTTTCTCGAATGTTTACCATAGAATGGGAGGCAGGAATGAATTTTCAACAAAACCTAAGCTTGCGGTTTATCCAAATCATTTCGGCTATCTGCTTATTTAACCTTCTCGCCTGTCAAAGCCAAAACACCGCCGACCTTATCCTGCATAACGGCATCATCTGGACGGTAGACGACTCATTGCCACGCGCAGAAGCCGTGGCGATCAAGGACGGCTTATTTATCGCTGTCGGTTTGAACGACCAGGTTCTCGCGCTAAGCGGGAAGAACACCGAAACCATCGACCTCAACGGCCGGTTCGTGGTTCCGGGTTTTAACGACAACCATGTCCATTTTGCCTCGGCCGCCCGGTTTCTGGAATTCAATATTATGAAAACCTCCACCCAGGATGAATTTGTCAACAAGGTCGAAGAGCTGGTAAAAAAATTACCTGAGGGCGACTGGATTTTAGGCGGTTTGTGGGGCGCTTACGACGCTTGGGCAGAAGGCAGCGCCGGCGGAAAAGCCCGCGAACCTTTTACTCCCGACGTCTCGCTTGTGGAAGATATCACCCAAAATCATCCCATGTTCATACGCAAATTCGATAACAGCGAATATGTCGCCAATCGAGCGGCACTGCAAACGGTGGGACTCGATCCGAACAATCCTCGCGCGCCGGACTTGGAATTTTATCAATACCGAAAACCGCGTGCTGTCACGGTTTTGCGCGGCAGCGGAGTGCGGCCTCTGTTCGAAAACAAAATCCCCCGAGGCTATTCCCACGACCGGCGCGTGTTGCAAACGCGAAACGCCTTGGCCGAAATCCGCAAATTCGGCGTCACCAACGTCAGCGACATGTCGGATGATGAGCAGCTCGAAATCTACCGTGAGCTGAGGCAGACGGGAGATTTGACCGTACGCGTCCATTTTCGCTACTTCTTAGATAGATGGCAAGAATTACAAGAGCAGGGCATTCAAGTGGGATCCGGGGACGAGTGGATCCGATTAGGGGGACTTAAGGGCCATATCGATGGTATTATGGGGAACAGCACAGCGCGCTTTTTTGAACCTTATTCGAATGCTGCCGGCAACCGCGGCCGGTGGCGCAAACTCCTGGTAGACGACCAGGGCCGTTTTGCTGAGGGCAAATTTCTCAAGTACATGCTAGACGCGGACAAAGCCGGTTTGCAGCTCACTGTACACGCTATCGGCGATGAGGGCAACCACGTTTTGATGAACTACTTGGAGGAGCTGAATAAACAAAACGGCGAAAAAGACCGACGGTTCCGTCTGGTACATGCGCAGGTTATTGCCCCGAACGATTTTAAACGGTTAGGGGAGTTGGGAATTGTCGCGGAAGTGCAGCCGTTCCATCTGAGCGACGACATGCGGTGGATGGAAGAGCGTATCGGCCATGAGCGTTGTCAGGGCGCTTACGCCTTTAAAAGTATCATTGAAAGCGGCGCTACCCTGTGTTTTGGTACGGATTGGCCGGGAACCGCTGCGGCGGAATATCCCATCAATCCCATGCTCGGACTCTATGCGGCGGTGACGCGCCAGACTGTGAGCGGCGACCCTACCGGAGGCTGGTTTCCTGACGAGCGCATCAGCATCGAGGACGCGATCAAGGCCTACACTTATAACACGGCCTATGCCAATTTTGAGGAGGAGATCAAAGGCTCCATCACGGCCGGTAAACTTGCGGATTGTGCCGTCCTTTCCAAAAATGTGCTGGAAATCGCGCCTGAGGAGATTCTCGAGACCGAGGTCATGTATACGATTGTAGGTGGGGAGGTTGTCTATAAGAAGGAGTGAGGGAACCGCGCCATCCCAAACTCTAACGGTCGCGAATCGCGGCGCAATCGTCCTTGATAGCGAAGGCGTTTCCGATTTTCAAAGCAACAAAATTCTTTGTTGTGCAAGATCTGGACTATCACAGATTTGGAGAAATCACATTCCGGGGTAATGGAGTGTTGGATTTGTGGATTACTGGAGTCACATCGTATGTGCGATTTATCATAAGGTTCTATCAGTGCCATCAATCCATTACTCCGCATGCCAAGAGCATGAATTGTCACCGTCGAAGAAATCGTTCCACATGCACGAGGCTCCGTTATTTGATCAATCCACGATTTGGTATATTCGGCGAGTACATAGATTGTAAAATTCTGTTTTATAATCATTATATCGGGCATTTATATTGACCACAGATTAGAACCATGAAAATCCACTGCTCCCTAAAGATACTTTAAGAATTCTTCGAGCGTTAAATGAGCCTGTTTGATGATGTGTGAGAGTGTCGAACGTTTTATCGGACGATGCGCAGGTACGGTAAGTTTATAAGTCTCATTTGCCGTATGTTTGTGCATTCGGATATGACTCCCTCGTTGACGAACCACCACCCAACCGGCACGCTTCAAAGCACGAATCACAGCGTTATAGTTTACACTGGGGACTTTGCTCATACCGCGATTCGAAGGACTTCGATTCCAGAGCCAAATTTCCGGTCATCTTCAACAGGCTCCAGGTAAAGCTCGATTGCTTCACGAATATTGGCGAGAGCCTCTTCGCGAGAATCACCTTCACTGATACAGCCGGGAAGGGAGGGAACATAAGCCGTATACCCTCCCTCATCACTTGGTTCTAATACGATTTCCAGATCCATATTGCCTCCAAAAGGACAATTCTATTTTATTTACTAACATTTCATTTCTCACTTCGCGGAATTGCCTTAACCAACTGTAAATAATTATCATAGGATG
>JBHHWX010000457.1:0-5026 GCA_046756745.1 bacterium
GATCAAATTCTTTCGTATCTACATGAAACAGGACTTTTGGAATCACTCCGGAAGAGTTGTTGCCATCTTCAATAAAACGCTCAACACTTAATTTAACTTCAGGCCAGAGTTTTTTACCCTCATCTGTTTCTTGGATTTGATAATAGAAATGAAGCAATCCTCTGCGCCAGCTTCCTGTTTTGGGCCTTCTCGGTATTTATTTCTTCCCTCTATTTGCGATAACAACAAGGTCTCGGAAAAGGCTGAATAACTTCTGTCCTGTGGCAGTCCCAGAATCGGGTCCTTTGATAAATAGTTGATCTCGCCAAGGTTAGGCGAACTATGCTTCTTTCTTAATTCATTCTTGGCGGCGACTCCCGAGGTAAATTTTGCAACTGTAAAATATCTCGAGAAGCCTTTAACCGGCGCATTCATTGTCCTATCGGCTTGCAGTTTATTAATCTCTGCAAGAGCTGATTGCGGGTCTCGAGCGACGACAGTTTCAATTCTCACTGCACTCTCGAGGATATCTTCAGACAGGATGACGCTGTAACTCTGTACATTGCGAAGAACTTCCAACATCCTTGACGCTTCTGAGGTTGCGTCGAGTTTTTTGATTTCGTGCAAAAGCTTATCCACGATGCCGTCGGGTTGGAGGTAAGAGTGTCGAATAATATTCCACTTCGTTTTGTTGAAAAATCACCAGGACTCGGGAGAAAGATGGGTAGAGGCGCCTCTTGAAGAGCTTAAAGTTGCAAAAGGACAGATTATTGAAGCAATGAGACTGCTCAAGATCGACGAATACTGTCAGGGAATTCAGTTTGAGTTTAACAGCGGTTTTTTAAACGTAACGAATATTGATGATGATGTTGAAATCAGTAATCATGAAAACCCTTATTTCCGGATTCATTCAATTACGGGTCAGGAACCTGAATGGATAGATATTTGAGAGCACGAACATCGATGAAAAGCATGAGCTAAGCTTTTAACATGTGTTGATTTGGGGGAATAGGGTTTCGGCCCGGCTGCGGAAGGCGATGGTCAAAAATGGCATCGCCTTTCTTACTCGCTCTTGGAGTCTCTAAAAAGTGAGAATGAGTTCTCCTATTTGACCAAAAGCATTTTTTGCGCCTTTACAAAGTTTCCGGACTCAAATCGATAGATGTAGATTGCACTGGCCATGTGGCGGCCTGAATTATCGCGACTATCCCAATTAGCTTGGTGCTCACCCGGACTTTGTAAGCCATTCACCAGTGTCCGCACCTTCTGACCCAGAGTGTTGTAAATTTCTAATTTCACGCGAGTCAACTTCTGTAAAGAGTAATGAATTGTCGTTGCCGGGTTAAACGGATTTGGATAGTTCTGGCTCACGGAGATATTGTCAGGAATGCCAGGAGGCACCTGTACGCTGGAGACATGAGGATCGAATTTAACGACATACAGACCTGTGCTCATATCTGAAATCAAAACTTTATTGGAGTCAAAAAACGGAAACGCTCCCCAGGCGCCGTTGAATGCGCTGCCAGGGCCTGGAAAAGTATCATAGTAGCCTACTTCACGGATGTTGCCAGGCTCGGAGAGGTCGACAATTCGCAGCCCGTCGCGGTAGTGAGAAATATAAGCGAAGTTGCCCCTGATGTGCGCATTGTGTGCGAGTTGATCCGGCGCCAGAAACTCGCTCATAAGTTCCACGTTATTGAGGTCTCCTATATCCCAATACTTGACCGTTTTGCCGACCGTCTCCTCTGTTGTCATCATGTATTGGTGATCGCCGCTGACCCATACGTTATGAACAAAGCCAGAAGACGGAATGGGTATGCGGGCTAACAAAACCGGACTGGAAGGATTCTGCAAATCGAAAATGCCAATCGTACCTTGCGAAGCTTCGGCTATGTAAACAATGTTATCCTTGGCATACATATCGTGGCAGTTCCGGCCGAAGGTCGAGACTTGTACAGGATTGACCGGGTCGTTCAGGCTGATTGCTCGTACCACTTCGCCGGACTCGCCAATAGCGTAGAGCATAGCATTGGATTCGTCGATAGAGATGTTGTGGCTGAGCTGAAAACCGCCGCCGGTATAAGTCAGGGCCAACACAGCCGTATCGGGCAGCGCAGAAAGATCGATAATCTGCATGCCGTTGCCTTGTACGTCGGTTACAACATACGCATAATGTTGGTAGGTTTTAATGTCTTTCCAAGTTGTGCTCACACTGGGTATAAACACAATTTCTTTGGCATTTTCAACGTCTGTAATGTCGATGATGGCGGTTCCGTTGAACACGCCCAGTAACGCGTATTCCCGGCCATCCGGCGCAGTATAGCCCCAACAGTCGTTGTACCCTGCCTGGGCGTGATCATTGACGTGCGCCAGAAGTGGAACATTGTCGCTTCCCTGGGCATGAATCGATGAATTGAGATAGAGGATGAACATGAGAAACAAAGTGCATTGCAGACGGGACATTGGAAACTCCTTCGTAATATGTTATCGGCACATGACTCAAATACACGCCTTAACTGTTGGATATTGTCCACTTGTGTTTTGAAAATTTGTTTTTTATATTGAGTAACTCAAAATGAATTTACATAATTTAAGGAGATGTGCGCAGAATGTCAAATGCTGAAATACGAAATGTCATTATTATCGGTTCGGGTCCCGCTGGATATACCGCAGCGGTTTACAACGCCCGGGCCATGTTGCAACCGCTGGTGTTTGCCGGTCCGGAGCCCGGCGGACAGCTTACCTTAACCACTGATGTCGAAAATTATCCCGGGTTTCCCACGGGCGTTTTGGGGCCGGAGCTCATGAATAATATGAAAGAGCAAGCCGAACGCTTCGGGGCGGAAATCGTATGGGATGCGGTCACAAAAGTGGATTTTTCGAAACGGCCGTTTTCGGTATTTGTTGATGAAAAAGAACATCTGGCAAAGGCGGTGATCATCTCGTCAGGGGCGTCAGCGCAATTATTGGGTTTGGAGTCCGAAAAACAGTTGATCGGGCATGGAGTTTCCACCTGTGCGGTCTGCGACGGGGCGTTTTTTCGCGATAAAGATTTGATCGTCATCGGCGGCGGGGATACGGCGATCGAAGATTCCACCTTTTTGACCAAATTCGCGCGTAAAGTTGAAATTGTCCACCGGCGCAATCAATTACGCGCTTCCAAGTTCATGCAGGAGAAAGCGTTCAAAAATGAAAAGATCGGGTTTATTTGGGACACAGTTATTCAAGATATTCACGATCCTGAGAAAAATACCGTTACCGGGGTGACGCTCAAAAATGTGAAAACCGGGGAGACCATGGAAAAGGAAGTCGATGGCGTGTTCATCGCTATCGGCCACAAACCTAACACGGAGATTTTCAAAGGCCAAATCGAGATGGACGACGTGGGATACCTCAAAACCGTACAGCGGACCATGACCAACGTGAAAGGGGTATTCGCAGCCGGGGATGTGGTGGATTTTTATTACCGGCAAGCTATCACGGCGGCGGGCATGGGATGCATGGCTGCTATCGATACCGAGCGCTGGTTGGAAGCCAACGAATGAAAATTAACCTGCGTTGGCTGGTGCAAGCCCTTGCCTTCATCGGCTGCATTTTTTTCTTTTTAAATGTTTGGAACAAGTCCAAGGAAATGTTGGTACAGACCTCCGGCTCAGATTCTTTGTTTTTAGCTATCAACGGAGTGTTTTTTTTGTTTTGCTTTTTTTTAATGGCTGTCACCAGTTATTTAAAACAAAAAGACAACGGCACGCTAAAAAAACCAATTCCGTTCTTTGAAAAACTTTTGTCGAAGCTCAACCTGACTTAAGAGGGTGGAGACGGATCGATGAGTCGTTGGAGTATGTCTGTATAAGATATTTCTGGGAATATCTCATCTAGATATCGTGCATAGCATAAACCCTGACAGAGTTTTTTAACAATGTCATCCATAGGGATACTTATATGAGTGGTTTGGAATCGAGGTTACACGGTGTTAGGAAATTCGGCGCACATGTCTCCATCGGCGGCGGCGTTTTTAATGCTCCACAAAACGGCATAGCGTCTACGTGCGATGTGGTGCAGATATTCACCAAAAATCAAATGCAGTGGCAGGTTCCACCGTTGACCGACGAAGATGTGCAGAAGTTCAAAGCCGAAGAACAGCGGACCGGCGTCAAAGCCGTCTGCGTACACGCTTCGTATTTGATCAATCTCGGCGGATTTGACCCGGAAAAACTGAGGAAGTCGCGTCAAAATTTCATCGTCGAGGTGGAGCGTGCCGAAGTTTTGGGGATTCCCTACTTGGTCGTACATCCGGGCTCTCACCTGGGAAACGGCGAAGCCCACGGTGTGCATAGAATTTCCGAGAGTCTCAATTTTGTTCTGGACAAATATCCGGATTTTAAACTCAAAATCCTTTTGGAATCCACGGCCGGTCAAGGAGCTAACCTGGGATACACCTTTGAGCAGCTCGCGGAGATGCGTTTAAATGTTGAGGCGCCGGAACGAATCGGCGTTTGTTTGGATACCTGTCACATGTTCGCCGCCGGATATGAGATTCGCACAAAAGAGGGCTATCGCACAACCATGCAGGAGCTGGATGACTGCATTGGCGTCGAGCATGTGGGGGTCATTCATTCCAACGATTCGAAAAAAGCGCTCGGCAGCCGGGTGGACCGGCATGCGCATATCGGCGATGGCGAGCTGGGATTGACGGCTTTTGAACAGCTGGTAAACGATGCGCGTTTCAAAGATATTCCCATGATCATCGAAACTCCGGGCGGCGCGGTAAAGGATGCAGAGAATTTGCAAAAGTTGCGGGGATTGGTTAAAAATCGAATGCTTTCATAGAGTGAAAATTGCCGGCATGCAGGAAATGGTCAGCCCAAGAAAAGTAAGTAGCGAGAGCAGTTTTCGATTAAGCATACAAGAATGAAATGCGGCAATGCAATACACTTGCTGTAGTTGACGCGAGGGCGGTGTTGCATTATTCGTGATTCTGTATTATATTATCAATGCACCGAACACAGATCGAAAAATAGTGCGGTTTAGTGTATTCATTACAACG
>JBHHWX010000458.1:0-5023 GCA_046756745.1 bacterium
CTTTGTTATCCTGAAATTCCTGAATCCCTTCCGTCCGCCATAGGTCTGGCCTATCATTTCATCTGTTATGACTGTCGGTGGCGTGTTCTTCGTCATGCTGCAAGACAGGCTATATCCGTCTACCAGAACTTTGCTAGGGCCATCCCCGATGATTTCAAGAATTTGAGCCTTAATCGCCTTGGCTTCCTTGTCGTTTTCTGTGATGTCCTGCGTAATTTCATGGTATGATTTTATCAAATCCACCAGCGTTTCGTTTCCGCTTCCGTCAAGAACTTCTCCCCCTGATGCCTGATGAAGACCGATTATAAAATCTGCGTCCCTCTCGTAATCCGGGCTCGGCTCATTACCGGATTCAATGTCCTGCCAGAATTTTTTAATGCGATTTTTGAGGGCTTTTCCAACATCGAGGTCTCTTTCACGGGGAATATAAAAAATCCTGTTCCCGCCAACAAGCGCCACAACGAGGCATCCGGGACGATCAGCGACTTCCATCTGATGCTGAACCTGAGTTTCAATATAATCCGTTGCCTCGGTTTCGCTCCATTGTTGCTTGAAAATTAGGCTGTCCACGTTTTTGACTTCCATTAACCAGTCTTTATATTTCCCAGATAGGATCTCGTAGTCGAACGATGCGCCCATTCTGACTTCTGGCATTCTTATATAATTCTTGAATGGGGAAACATCACACGAAAGTTCCTCGGAAACTCCCTCAGCGATAGAGGCTTCGAGGCGCTGTCCCCACCGCATCCGTTCGTTGCTGTCAAAGGCCCGTACTTCTCCTGATTTTTTCAGGTGGTACAACTCAAGCTCAGTCATATACTGATTTAATCCAAACAGGGCCGATGATTCCGTGGACGTGACATCCCTGGATTTCAGATCGAGCCATTCGGCCTCGGATTTATATTTTACGGTTTCGCGTTTCATGGATATATTTCTCCCTGCAAAATGGGCCTTGCTTATCTGCGGTATCAAGGTTTCGGGATAACGCTGTTAAATTACACACCTCACATTTCACTTCTCCGTCGGGGCCTGAGTCTATCCAGATATGGCGTGTCCAAAAATCCAGCTTTGGCATTGTGGCATTGTCCAGCGCGTCAGCCGCCCTACGAAGTTGCTCGGCTAATGCACTGAGGCGTTCCTTGCTTGCATTCCCGGCCACACAATCCTCCATTGCACTGGCGGCTACCAAGATCGCCCTCTTGATCCAATGGTCATTCGGGGGAGGAAGAAACCTCCATTTAAGGACTATCTCTTTAAACATTGTGCCCTCATATATTTCTCCCTGCAAGAATCGCCCTGTTTATCGGCGACGTCCAAATCGCGGGACAACGCCTTTCTCTTGCAAATATCGCACGTTACCTCTCCGTTGGGGCCTGTATCTGTCCAGAGGTGATTTGCCCTAAATTTCAGCTTTGGCATTGTGGCATCGTCCAGGACATTAACTGCCTCCCGAAGTCGCTGAGCTGATGCCTTTAGAGGTTCCTTGCTTACTCTCCCATTAGAAACATCCTCCATGAGAACGGCGGAACTAAGCATTGCCCTCCTGACGCCATGCTCCAGATTTTGTGGAAACCTCCATTTAAGGACTATCTCTTTAATCATGTCCACCTCCTTAGTAATCATCATGCCATTCAGTGTCTCTAAGATCTTCAAGCATATTCATTAGGCTGGCTGTTACGAAGTTTTCCATGTCGTCCGATTTATCAATCTCTTTTATGCCGCTCAATAGGGCTAGCCGAACTTGCTCAATTATTTTACACTTTGGGCATGTGATGCCAGCAAAGGTTAGAGGAACTCGATTGTCAACGGGTTTTTCTCCGCACCACGTTAAATCTGTGTAGCATGGTGAATAATGGAATATACGCTTCATGTCCACCTCCTTAATATTTGCCATCCTAACAAACATTATTTGTCTTGTCAACACCTATTTTTTTTGCTAAGATAAAAACCATGAATACACCGTATGATCGGGTAGTAGAGAAGTTTGGTACAGCATATAGGCTTGCGAAAGCCTTGGGCATAGATGTCCCTGCTGTTTACCGATGGGGATATAATGGCGGCGCAATCCCCCAGGAACACCATAAGAAGATTTTTGAAGCAGCGGGTATGCTCGGGGTGGAAATTACCCCGGAAGACCTTTCGGTACTGGTTTAATTGTCAGTCTCCGCCATCCAGCCTAATGACACGTTGCCTGTTCCGGTAGGCGGCGCAACAGTATATGTTACGGCAATATTTGAAGCATCTGCCGTGGCATAGAACTCTCCCTTTGCGTCCGATGACATAGGAGTAACATTCAGACTTGCCGGGGCCTTGTGAAGCCCATGAGGAAAAACAAACAGGACGGTTGCACCGTTTCCTGATCCTATTAGCGTGCCTCTATTCTCAGTTACATAACCAACATTTGAATTTGCCTGTGACCCTGTGTTTAGAACACTGATTGTCCCCACCGTTCCAGTGTCAACCGTATTGCCGCGTATATCGTTTGGGCCATCAGAAGATGTGTTCTCCTTTATAGCCCAAGACGCCTTGGTTGCGCCCGTAATTCTAATGGTGTTGTTCAGCACCTTATTCCCTGTTGGTCGGCGGGTAGCGTCGCCGTCTATAAGAACCTCAACGTAGCTGCCGTTGCCAGCCTGTGAATTATTTGAGACATGATTCCCCCGGATAGAGCAATAACTGGATCTAAACAAATAAACCCCGTGGAACTGATTATTGAAAACCTGGTTATTGGAAAAAATTACGCCCTCCCCCGTATCAAATATTGCCGCTCCATATTGAAGGTTGTCCCTTATAATATTCTCAGATACAGTGACGTTTCTCGTTAATGGCCCCTGCACTGCAAGCCCGTATTGAGAATTTCCTGAGAGTTCATTTGCTGTAATAGAATGCCCGATTGTGCCTGATGCGCCAACTTCGCCTTCAAAAACATAAATACCATGTCTAAGGTTTGCGAACGAACGATTATTACTCGTCGATCCCCCCCGGCACTGCTCGATTTCAATTCCGTGAAAGAAATTGTTTGTCGATGTGTTGTTCGTAACGATTGGTCGATCAGAGTTATAAACATGTATGCCGTCGCCAGAAAAATTCTCGGCATAACAATCGGTTATTTTCCCATCCGTACATGAACTAAAAAATATCCCGTAATTCGTCTGTGTCTGATTTGCGCGGTTCCCGTCTACTCTAACATTTGAAATGCTCACATTGCTTACAGATTCGGCTTTCAGGAGGTTTTCTTGTACGTTGTGATTGTCGGGAATTTTAAGCACTGATGAAAATGCTGAGCCAACTATATGTATGCCAGAACGAATATTGGTGCCAGGGTTTTTCAGGAATACTCCAGGCCCAAGCTGAATAACACCGCCACCGATAGAAGTAACAGAGTCTATCGCTTGTTGTAATGCTGTTTTATTCGTTGCGCCTGAACTGGCGACTGACATCCCCCACCATTCAGGCCTGATATACTCTGGTGCGACCCCGCCGAAAATCACGCCGTTTTCAGATCCAACAGGATTCAGGGTTTTTGTTGATGGCGAGTAAAATGGCCCCTGAATTGTCAGCACCACTCCTGTTGCCGGGGAAATCTGTCCTTGACCTTCTGGCCGCCATGAAATATTCGGCGGCGCTACGACAGTCGAAGAAACAGGGAAGTTTTCCTGAACCACGAGTGTTGCATTGGTCGCCCCGATCGCAGTTATCGCAGCATTCACATCGGCATAGCTGCTTGAGTAAAATATCCTGTTAAACTTGGCGTCGATTGTATCGAAATTCTGATTTAAGTCGTCCCCCCAATTACTTGGATCGTTCAGAGGCAGGTTTTCGCCGGGAGTTGGCTTTAGAAGTCCAAGATTTGTTGTGCTAGTAGGCATTTATTAACTCGTGTATGTTGGCGTGAATGCTGATTCTGCGTTGTATGATGGCGTAGAAGCGGACTCCACAGCATAAGTTAGCGCTCCCCCATACGGCCCTGATCCGAAGCCGCCAACGCCAAAAGATGAATTTTCTTGCGTCGCGTCATCCGCCGAAAAATTCTCTACTGGCTCGCCGTATTTGTGATTTGTGCTATAAAAATGCCCAGACCCATAATTATGGCGTGAACCAATGTGCCCTGGAAATCCCATCAGTACGACATCCCCTATTTAAACATATCCACTAATTCCTGCCACTGCGTTTTCCCGGTTTCTTCGCGGGGAACCTTGCTTGCTTGATATGCGGCTTTGTACCCCGGACGCGCAACAGACCCGCCCACCTTTCTAGCCTTCTCAAGCGCCACGGCAATTTGAGATTTAAGGACTGGGCTGTGGTCGATTACATACGCCAATGCAGCTGTAGCCGTAATGGCCGGAGAAATAGACGGGGAAATAAACTTCTCCGCGATCGCACCTAACGCGCCACCGTAAAATATCGGACGTATGGCTGTCAAAAATGGATGCCGTGCATCGTATCTGTTTACTGTCTTCTCGATCGTTTTGGTTATGTTTACCATGTCTGCTTCATCGCCGAGCTTAACCAATTCAGGGTATTTGTTGACGAGCGTATCGCGCAGGCCATGTGCAATTTTCTTTGACACTCTTGCGGGGATTGGAACGATGTCCTTATTCTCGATTTTCCCATACGTTTGAGCGTATTCCTTGTACCTCGCCTTTTTTGCTTTATGGGCTTCGAGAACCCCCATCTCGGTGCCAGCGTCATCAAGAAATCTCGCTTCTTCTTTCCCGACCTTTTTAAGTGCAGGTTCCTGTCCCTTCATTTCCTTAAAGTGTTTTCGGATGTCCTGTATTTTTGCAACGGCGGACGATGACGGGATGGTTTCGCCTGCGGCTTGTTTCGATGCGAGAAAATCTGAAATTTCATTATCCAGCTTCCCCACGATGTCCTTCCCATGAGCAATCCCCTTGTGGCTTATCGTCATGCCTTCATCCAGCGCTTTTCTGGAAAGCCTTTTTTGTTCAGATAGTGCAAATTTTCCAGGCTTAAACTCCGCCGCTCTTCGCCACATTCTTTCAGAAATTGGCTTTGTAAC
>JBHHWX010000459.1:0-5009 GCA_046756745.1 bacterium
CGGTTCCTGAAACACCCACCCCAGTCGTTTCCGAACTCCTACTCGATTGGCTGCACGGGGGGTTGGTTTTTGATCACACTCCCCTCTCGGAAATTGTGGCTGAATTGCAGCGCTTCTATGACGTCCCCATCGAGTTGGAAAACGCAGCGTTAAGCGAGTACACCATTACGGGAACGTTTCGCGACAAGCCGCTTGCAACCGTACTCACATCCATTTGCCTAACCTTGAATTTGAGACATTCTTTTGTCGATGGGAAATATGTCATTTCAAAATAAATCTTACGAGGATAGCCGAAAAGTCCAAAATCACTTCCCGAAGGCGTCTCGCCGAGGATTTTGGGGCACAGAGTCGGAGGTAAACTCGCTCGGCGGGGACACCTTTGAATAGATTCGCTAATAAATTGTGTCTTGGCTTATTTCTCACACTGATTTATGTAAGTGAGTTGCTGGCTCAAGCCGCTTCGATGCAATCTGTCTTTGGTTACGTTGTGGACGCCGAGAATAGTGAGCCTTTACCCGGAGTTAATGTTTTCCTCGCCTACTCCACAAAGGGGGATGCCACCAATAAAGAAGGTTATTTTGAAATTCCGAAGGTAGCCACGGGCGCTTACGATCTTATCGTCTCTATGATCGGATATGATGTGGAGAAAAGGAAAATGCACATCAACGACGCCTTCAACGATACGCTCTTTTTTGAATTAAAACGTAAAGTTTTCCGGGCACCGGAGATCAAGGTGACGGCAGCCAAAATCAAAGACTGGAAGAAGAATTTTAAAAAATTTAAGAAATTTATTTTTAGTACGACTTTGAATGCCGATGAATGCAAAATATTGAATCCTTTCGTTTTAGATTTTCCACGCGAAAAACGCGGCGTGTTTACCGCCGTTGCACAGGAACCCCTGATTATTGAAAACCGGGCGCTTGGGTATAAACTGCACTATATTTTGGAAAAACTGGAGGCGACATTCACGAGCATAAAGTATGCAGGGGTTCCCAGATTTGTGGAAATGACTTCTACTTCGACACGAGAAAAGGAAAAATGGCGCAATTTTCCTGACTATTGGGAAGTTGCGTTCACAATGGAAGAAGCGGATGAGGGCTATTTTCTGTCGAATCCGGATGTTAAATTTGGCGATCAACGATCCTGGATAACCTTAGATACCGGACCGACCTTAATTGATACGAAAGGGCATCGATATGAGGAGTTCGGAATGACCATTGTTGGGTACTGGGGATGGGAGCGGATAGCAGAACTGCTTCCCTGGGACTATGATCCAGACATCGTAAAAAGTTCATTATCGCAGACGCTACAAAAGAAGTAACAGACAGATTCATTGCGTTTGGTTGTTTCCAATAGGAAATTTGAACAGCTTTGGGATTTGTCTTCTAACCTGAACTATTCATGAAAAAACTTAACGCAGAGTACGCTGAGTTACGCAGAGAAAAACTTAAATATTTAATACTATGAGAGTTAGACTTTTGACCTGGAAGGCAAATCGCCTCTCTCTGCGTCCTTTGCGTACCCTGCGTTTAGAAACTTGTTTTTTTCGTCAACAACTGCTTAACATATTATTATGAAGCAGACAGGTGCAAAAAAGACGCTCACTTTAGGCTTTCTTACCTTTTTTTATGTTGTTTCTTCGGCATTCGTTTTGTATGCCGATGACGACAAAGTCACCCTCAAATGTCAAAATGCGCCTTTGCGCACGGCCTTACAGAAACTGGCCCGGCAAACCCGAATCGACATCGTCTATGCAGATGAGCTGGTCGAGAACCTAACAGTCACCTGTGATTTCGAGAAGATGCCCTTGCAGCAGGCGCTGAAACAGATTCTGCAGGATAAACCGGTCACGTTCAGAGTTGTCAACGAGAAGCAAATTGTGTTAGTCTGGCAGAAAAATCAGAGCAAAGCGCTCATCACGGGAAAGGTGATAGATGGTGATACCGGGCTTCCCCTTGAAAATGTGAATGTCTTCCTCGCGAACACCATGATGGGTTCCGCAACGAATTCCAACGGTCAATTTAGGATTCGAAATGTGCCTCGCGGCCGGTTTGAGCTGATCGTATCCATGATCGGCTACGCTGTGATAAAAACGAAAATAACCGTATCGGATACGATGCAGAACGACATTGTTTTCAAGCTTCATCCAAAACCGTATCAAGCCCCGGAAATAGTGGTCTCCGCAGCGGACATGGAAAAATGGCGGAAAAACCTGTCGAAGTTTACGGAACATTTCCTCGGGACTTCAAAAAACGCCGCCGAATGCACGCTCCTCAATTCCGAAGTTTTGGATTTTGAAAAAAAAGGGGGACTGCTCTCGGCTGTGGCTCACGCGCCTCTACAAATAGAGAATAAAGCGCTTGGCTTTCTTGTGCACTTTAATTTGGAAGAGTTTAGCTGTCAAGATAATGAGATTAACTATCTCGGATATATGAGATTTGAAGAGCTGACGCCGAAAAGTCTTGAGGAGAAGAAAAAGTGGCGCCAAAACCGTCGCACAGCTTACAACGGGTCATTAAGACACTTTCTCACCGCTTCATTCAACAACCGTCTCCAAGAAGAGGGGTTCTATTTGTATGAAGCGCCGGAGCGGAATAAAGATAATCGAAACTCGTTTCGGGAGAGGGTGACCAAACCACGCTTTCTTTACTACAACCGATCGCCTTTTGATCCTCAGTTTCATTTGGAAAGAGAGGTGCGTTTTAAGGATTATTTGGAAGTGGTTTATACCGGAGAGTTGGAAGAAGAGGGGTACGTCGATTATCGCATGAGCCAACGAAGACCTCGAGTCCGGCGTGGCTTTCGAAGCAGGGCTGACGAAAGAGAGCCGCAGAATCAGACTTCCTGGATAGCCATGAACCAGGATGAAGTTATCATTGACAAATTCGGACACTTGAATACGCCTTTCGCGCTCAAGAGCTACGGCTATTGGGCCTGGGAACATGTGGCAGAGATGCTCCCCTGGGAATATGACCCTCTTCTTCCGGAGCAAACGAACATCCCCCAAACCGCCGCATGGGACGCTCCTGACAAGGGTCACCTCGACGCGGTTAAATCAACCGTATGGGAGAAGAAGCTGGAGGTCTGGCTTAAAATCAAAGTTGCGTTAGAGAAGGCCGGAATTTCAAATCCGAGAATCGCGATCGCATTCATTGAAGTCGCGACGGAAAACAAAGCGACAGAATATTATGACAAAGCTTGTGAGCTGTATTACTGGGCCTTTTCACCCGGTATTTTCAGAAAGCCCGGAAAGGAATTGGTGAAGGAGATTGAAAACGAAATTGCCAGGATGGCGCCGCTTCTCGAAAAAAAGGAAGCCGAGATTTGGCAAAACGATCTGCGGGCCCGGAATCCGGATTTAGCGGCCAAGATCAGAACCTTTTGGTTAGAGAAGGACCCGTCGCCGACAACAACTCTCAATGAAAGACTTATCGAACATTGGGAGCGCATCGCTTTTGCGCGTAAAAATTTTACCACAGAGAAGAATACAATTTACGGCACCGATGATCGGGGAATCATTTATGTTAAATACGGCGAACCCGACAAGAAAAAAGTCGTCTTTCTTGGCACACGCCGCTCTGAGATTAATAATATCGCTTCCCTTTATGACATTCCGCCAATTTTGAAGACAGATTTTCGAGTCCAAATTGAAAGCTTCATTAATTATCCTGAATGCGAAGTCTGGTCTTACGCAGCGTTAAATTCGGATGAGCCTGTGATCTATCTATTCGGCAGGAAAGAGGGAGAGGGTCCTTTTGGATTGAGAAACGGCGTCGAAGAATTTATTCCGGCAAGAGCCTTTCGCAACACAAGTTTAGTCATGGGGTTGCCTCCGGGGGGGATTATTCAAATGATGTACTACGGCGACCTGTTTGTGTTTGATTTTTCATTTGGCGCTCGACTGCAAGAAGTTGAAGAGGTCTTTGTAAGGTCGAGGTCTGCCGGTCGCATTCCTAATACGAACGTGATGCGTGCAATGCGTCAAAAATATAAAATGGACGACGAATTAAATCCGGCCCGAAGAAACGCGCCGGTTGAGCTTTCCAATGTTAACCGAGCTTACGAGCCCATTCAATTACTGACGACTCGGGCGCGTTTATTAGATAAAGATAAATCCAGGCTGGTCTTTACCGCCTTCGCATTTCCGCACCTTAGAAACGCCACATCCCAGGAACTTTTGGATGCCAGATTTCAACCTGAATATCAAACCAGGTTCACGTTACTGCTACGCGATGCTGAGATGAATGAGATAACACGTTTGACTGCGGCTCCCTTTGCTGAGTTGGATAACACAGCTGTCTTTGAGCTGAGCCATGAAAAAAAACAGGCGCATTATACATTGGCTGTCGAAACGTATGACCGCGAAGTCCCATTCGATTCACTCGATGTGAAGCGATCCATTGGCGCCGGTAAACAGTTTTTTAAAAAACTGCCGCCGCTCAATGCCAATCCCAACGAGCTTGAAGTCAGCGATCTTATCCTCGGGATTGAGCCGCCACCGGGAGTCCCGCTGGAAAATCTTCCTTTTCCGCTTATACCAAGCGATCGCATTTGGCAGGTCGATGCGCTTAAGGTCTACCTCGAAGTTTACCATCTAAAGATTGGTGTCGATAGGACGGCACACTTTACTTTGGATTGCCGGGTCATACGGTTGAAACAAAAAGGGACAAAGTTTGAGCGTAAGGAATTGCTCGCGACAGCTTTTGACTTTACCTCGTTGACCCCAACCGCAAAAGAAAACTTCGGAATTTCACTCGCCAATTTAAAGCCGGGCGATTACGAGTTAGAGCTCGAAGTCAGCGATACCCTCGCCGGTCAGAAGAAACAAAGAAGCGCGCCATTCCGGATTTTGAAAGAAGAGTGATTGACCGAAACTTTCCAAATGTCATTTTCGTCTCATTCGGCCTGCAACCGTGGATATAAAAAACGCGGAACATCAGTTTGTCGTTCCGGCGTATCCATCCGGCCAACCGCATCTTCCCTTTTTGGCATCAGATGCTTACCTTCTC
>JBHHWX010000460.1:0-4998 GCA_046756745.1 bacterium
CCCGAGGACGGGGCTTAGAGCTTATTTCTGAGTTTTCGTTCAGACACTACTTAGTTATACAACTGATCTCGATAATCTTCTATTTTCGAGCGCTCCTTAACATTTGCCAGCCAATTTGCGAAAGTCTGTCCTTGTTTACGACGTAAAAGTTGTTGTCCAAGACTCTCTTTTTGCGCGTTGAAATCTTCTTCGTTGATTGCGTCCTTTCCCAAAAGTTTAATTAAATAGTATCCGCGTGTCGCCTCAATAGGTTTTGATACATCGTTGGGATCGGAAAGCGCAAATGCAGCGCCGATAAAGTTCGGCTCACGACCAATGCCTGTGACGTAGCCGCTTCGTGCAAACGAGACCTCTTTAATCTCGAGACTATCCTGCACAGCGGCGGTTTCGAATGCTATACCACCCTGAATATCGTTATAAAGTTTTAGTGCCAGATCGCCGGACATCTGAAGACGCTTCTCTTGTTTGATCTTGTTGTCGATGACTTGGGTGACTTCCGAAAGCGGTTGCTCCCGTTCCTTTTGAATTTCGGAAATGGTGTAAACAAAAAAACCTTGATTCATTTCTTCGGCAGAGCCGACTTTGTCTTTTTCGTTTCTGAATATAAAATTGCTCGCCCCCTTATTCAGTCCTAAAACCGGTACAAACCCATTGCCCTTGATGAAGAAGTCGGTCGATTTTATCTCCAGATTCATTTCTTTGGCTAATTCCTCAAACCCGGCATTTTTGGCCTCTTCTGCAAAATAGAGCGCGTCGTCTCTTGCCGTGCTGTAGGTCTTTCTTGAGGCTTCAAGTTTAATCAGAATATGTCGCGCCTTGACCTTATCTTTGTTGTCCTCCCTTTTTTTGTCGTCAACTTTGATGAGGTGTAAACCGTAGTTTGTGACGACCGGGCCGACAATTTCACCAACTTTAGCGCCAAAAGCGGCTTCTTCAAAAGGTTTCAGCATGGCGCCGGTTTCAAAATATCCGAGATCGCCGCCCTTATCTTTCGTTCCGGGATCTTGTGAATAGATTTCGGCTAATTCGGAGAAGTCCTCGCCATTTTGTGCGCGTTCAAGAAGGCTGCGCGCCAGCTCCCATTGGGCGGAGCTGTCCTCAGCGGTTGCGTTTGTCGAGAAGATAACATAGTCGATCTTTCTTTTCTCTTCTTCTTTAAAATCTTCTTGATGTTGTTTGTAATATTGTTGGCGCATTTCTTCGGTAATTTCGATTTCTTTGCTTAAGAGTTTATTAGGATCAAAGAAGATATACTTGACGTTAACTTTTTGGTTTCTGACGATATAATCCATCTTCACCTCCTCGTCAGTCACGCGAACGCTCGCGCGTAGTCTCTCTTGAAATTTGTCGTATGGCAAAGATTGTCTTAGGATATCCTCAACATATTTCCATTGCGCAGATGAACCGGGAGCATACAATGCGGCTTGATATTTCGCCATATCAAATTGCTTCTGCTCGTTTTGAAAAACTTCTTGACTTTTTAGAAACTCGGGAGGGTCGTTAAACAACAGGTGAACGATTTCTTTGTCGTGGGCTGCGATATTTTTTTTGGCCAGAGTCTGTTGTATCAGATGCTCTTGCACCAAAGCCTCCCAGGCTTGATTTCTCAAGAAATCCGCTTGGCTGTCGTTGGGTTCGTTACCGGTACGGTTTCGAAAATTCTCCCGTTGATTTGCATACGCCTGCTCATATTGTGTCACTGTGATTTCTGCGCCGTTCACTTTACCGACCACATTTCGAGTCGTTTTCATCCCTAAAAGATTCATCCCCCAGTCAAAAACAATCGTTCCGACGAATGCCAGAACCAGAATAACGAGAATCACCTTGGTGTACTCCCGCAAATTTTGCATAACAGCCATATTTTGAATATCTCCTTTACTATTCAATTTGAAACAAAAAATATAAAGCGATTTCAGGTAAGATGCAAGGTCTTTTTATCATTCACCTCTTGACATTTTGTCACATCGTGTGTATATTCCTACCGAGAGATTGAAAACGTATCTCAAATATTTTAAAGATGTTAATTCATGGCAAAGTTCGAACTCGTCTCCGATTATCAACCTACGGGTGACCAGCCGAAAGCGATTCAAGAGCTCACCGAGGGTTTGCAGCGCGGCGATCCCAGCCAGATATTGCTGGGTGTGACCGGCAGCGGCAAGACGTTTACCATGGCAAACGTCATTGCTCAAATCGGGAAGCCGACGCTGATTATTTCGCATAACAAGACTCTGGCAGCTCAACTTTACGGTGAATTTAAAGGGTTTTTTCCTAACAACGCGGTCGAGTATTTCATCAGCTACTACGATTATTATCAGCCGGAAGCATATGTTCCTACTACGGATACCTATATCGATAAAGATACCTCGATCAACGATGAAATCGATCGCCTGCGGTTAAAGGCGACCAGCTCATTGCTTTCAAGAGACGACGTTGTGATTGTGGCCTCGGTCTCTTGTATTTACGGGCTGGGCGATCCCGAAGATTACAAACACGAGCTGATTGTCCTGAACCGGGGGCAAAGAATCGAACGCGATTTCATCCTGTCTCAGCTTGTGGAAAGCCATTATACACGCAATGACTTTGAGTTTACCCGCGGGACATTTCGGGTTCGCGGCGATGTGATCGAGATTTTTCCTGCTTACGAACAGGAAGCGGTGCGCATCGAAATGTTCGGGGATGAGATCGAGCTGATGAGTATTATCAACACGCTTACCGGTGAAATCATTTGCCAGCAGGATACGGTTGCCATTTTTCCAGCGAAGCATTTCGTGACTCCGCAGCATAAGTTGCAAAGAGCCATTGGAGCGATTCGACAGGAGTTAGAGGAGAGATTGGAATTCTTCCGTTCGCAAAATATGCTGCTCGAGGCACAGCGAATGGAGATGCGCACGAGATACGATCTGGAGATGTTGCAGGAGCTGGGATATTGCAGCGGGATTGAGAATTATTCACGCCACCTGTCCGGACGTGAAGCCGGGCAAAAACCGTATACGCTCATCGATTATTTCCCGAAGGATTTTCTCACGATTATCGATGAATCGCACGCCACGATTCCGCAGGTGAACGCCATGTACCACGGCGACCGTTCAAGAAAAGAAACGCTTGTGAAATATGGGTTTCGTTTACCTTCGGCTTTAGACAACCGGCCGTTGACTTTTGAGGAATTCGAAGGCATGATGAATCAGATGGTCTTTGTTTCGGCGACTCCGGCAGACTATGAGCTGGAAAAAAGTAAGGGAGTCGTCGTCGAACAGATTATCCGTCCTACCGGGCTTATGGACCCTGAGATCGACGTGAGGCCGGTGAAACATCAGATCGACGATTTGATCGAAGAAATTCGCAAACGCGTCGCGCAAGAGGAGCGTGTATTGGTCACGACTTTGACGAAACGTATGGCTGAGGATTTGACCGACTATCTCGCCGGTATGGACATTCGCGTGCGTTATCTGCATTCTGAAATCGATGCGCTAAATCGTGTGGAAATTTTACGGGATCTGCGTTTGGCTGCCTTCGACGTGCTGGTAGGCGTGAACTTGCTGCGTGAGGGCTTGGATTTACCGGAAGTTTCTTTGGTGGCTGTCTTAGATGCGGATAAAGAAGGATTTCTGCGCTCAGCGCGTTCTTTGATGCAGATATCCGGTCGCGCCGCTCGTAACGTCGCCGGGAAAGTTATTTTTTATGCCGACAGGATGACGGACTCAATGCGTCGAACTCTGGAGGAAACTGAGCGTCGGCGAAAGATTCAAACCCAGTACAATCTGGAGCATAACATTACTCCGAAATCCATTTACAAGTCCTATGATGAAGTGATGCGTTCAACGCGTGTAGCTGACATTAAGGCCAGCAGTTGGGGAAAAGGGCCGAAAACCGGCGTCGACGCGAAAAAGTGGAAAAAGATGTCTGCGCTTGAAAAAGAGGAGACGCTGGACCGTATCGAGCATGAGATGTTGGCAGCGGCGCGCACATTAGAATTTGAACGGGCGGCCGAGCTTCGAGATGAAATCGACCGTTTAACCGGGAAAAAGAAATACGCCTGGAGCTGATGACCAAAGCAGACACACATTATCTCACGCTTATTGGAGATTTGGTGGCGTCTCGCGCACTGGCTCCCGGAGAGCGCGCTGAAGTGCAGGAAAGATTCAAAAGCGTATTAGGTGAAGTCAACGAGAAATTTCGAGAGGAAATCGCTTCTCTTTTTCTCATTACAGCCGGAGATGAAGCTCAGGGAATTCTCAAACGCCCGGATTATTCTTATGAAATTGTACGCCACATCCAAATCGGCCTGGCCCCGGTTGGGATTATTTTTGGCTTAGGATACGGACCATTATCCACTGAGGTTGGGGAGTTTGCTGTGGGCGCGGATGGACCGGCCTTTCATTTAGCGCGGGAAGCTTTAACCAAAGCAAAGCAAGAGAGAAAGGTATACGGCAAGTCGATTCTCCGTGATGTCCGGCTCCATTCACATTTAGAATTCCTCGATACGGTCGTGAATGGCTTGTTTTTGTCTCTTTCGGTTCTCAAAAATCGCTGGACCGAAAAACAGAGCCGGGTCCTTCATTTGCTGGAACAGGGCGAAAACCAAACATCTGTTGCCAAAAGTTTGCAAAGTCCGCTTTCTAATATCAGCCGGACAATCGAGACCGCGCACTACCGTGAGTACGAGTCTTTAGTCGCAAGTCTTATTTGGGTTTTTAGAAATGGATTCAAAAAGGACGCGCTTTGATGGCGAGACCAACTTAACACAAAAAAGATAATCAAGTCAAAGTTATCAGTATGGCGTTAACTGTGGCGATTGACCGAAAACAGCCAAAATAGCTGTAGCTGTCATTACGAGTCCCGCGTTTTTTGTGGGACGAAGCAATCTCCTGCGTAACGGAGGGAGACTGCTTCGCTGAAAAGCGCTCGCAGTGACAGCCTCAAGCAGTTGTCGTTCAATCACTAACTAGTGTCTGAACGAAAACTCAGAAATAAGCTCTAAGCCCCGTCCTCGGGGCGTCG
>JBHHWX010000461.1:0-4980 GCA_046756745.1 bacterium
GGTCATTCCCATGAAAACGAATTCGAGCCAACCTAAGCGATTTGCCCTCTTATTCCCCTCCTGGGAGGGGGAATTTAAGAGGTGAATCCCTTAAGTTGACGCGAATTCGTGAAAACCGAAATCCAGAGCGAACAGGAAGTTATGAATTCCCACCTTCGTGGGAATGACAATTCCTGCCATGATTGTTACACAACCCCACTCCGATTTCTTGCAATCCTCCTGCTAATTGTTACATACTCAATTTATTTGGCTTGAGGCTGCTTACGAGAACACACAAGGTGGGTGATAAATGGTCGGGTAATAATTGGAAGCCTGCAATTCCGCAACACCGGCGCTGAAAGTTGCATCGCTTAATGTTTCAATCGGATTCGCAAAGAAAGCAGGCAAAGCAAGTCGTTGATGATGCGCACCTACATCATTCGAATGCCCGCAACTGCATCCTGAGACGAATCCTGGCAAAGATGTAAATGCTGGCCGGGCCAGCCTGGAATGGCAGCAAGGCGACTTTTTTTCATGGGTGCACGTGCCATGTTGAACATGTTGCGCGTCAAGCTCCAGATCGGCTAAGGATAAGCAGGAAGGGAATGACTCAGTTTGCAGATATATTTCTGATGATTTCGGATGAGCATGCGAACTGTTGTGAGTTAGATCGAAGAATTGGCTGATGTCGAATGGCAGGCAAAAGTGCACCCAGAAGGAGATGAGAAGGCTAAGAGTAAGGACTTTTTTTATGATTTCCTTCATTGAATAACTTTAGAATGCTATGAGACCACATTTATTGTATCGATTCAGGCACGAGCAAGCGAATAGACTGCAACATTTTTACCTTGAATCATGACATGAAACACTTCACTCGCAATTGTTATTCCGTATGAATCTTTTTGATTTCAAGCACGGACTACGATCAAAGTCAGGATAAAAAATCAAAAAAGATGCTTCCCATGACAAATAGGGCACTTTTTAAAACATCCTCTTACAAATGACAGCCTGGACTGCGATCATGCAGCAAAAAAAATTTCCCCGACACGTTTTATTGTTTATGCCTGGAACATGCCACGCGCCGGGGAAATACAATTGAGAAAATAATCATTAAAAGAAAAAATGAAATTGTACAAACAACTGATCGCGATTGAGTTGCGCGTTCTGTGGTATGAAACGGTTGAACCGGTAGAAAATGCCGAGCTGCATGAATTGTGTCAGAAAAGGCTCGACGCCCAGGGTAAAACGCTCCTGCCCGTCACGTGCATTGGGTATATCGCGATTTCTATCGAAGAATTCGTAAGTTGTTTTTAAATTTAATCCCCGGCTCAGCAGGAGATTGATTTCCGCCAGGCCGGCAAATCGGTCCACACCGCCCCGGGTAATAAGATCTCCCTCCCCTAACAGGGTGAAACGGCCAAAGTTGGCGCCAGCAAATGCACCGAAAACATAATCGTTGCCTATTGTGGTATTTCGCGCATAGGAGCCGCCGATACGGAAACGTCTGAAAACGGTTGACCCGACGACGGAAAACTGGTTTTGCGTCACATTCGCAATCAGTGAAAACGGGCCGGGTTCGAGGCCGATCTCTGCTCCGGTGTCGTGCTTGTTGTATGTATAACCGGTCTCGTTGCGAATAAATGCCTCGTCATCTCGCAGGCGCAGCCCATAAGGCAACAGCATTCTGCCAACTTTGAAATATGAATTGAGCGGCAGATTTTGCAGCAAGCCAAATAATTCCCGATTCGCGTTGCCGGGCGCCAGCGTCTGGTCTGCGTAAATGCTCAGCGCATCCGGCACCAATTCGAATAAAAAGTAAAGATTGGCTTCCGGAATTCTGTTGTTGTTGCTGGCGCTGTTTTCTTCGGTAAGAATGTTTTCGTATTTAAAAAGCGAGACATTTTCAAAACGCACATTCGCGCCAACTGAAATAAAACGATCCATTCTTCCACTAAAAAAGACCGGTTTGCCTTCGGTGCCGAGGCGCCTCATGTACAGGCGTGTCTGCGCATAGATCACTCCGAAACCGGTGCGTTTTCCGCCGCCGGACTGGTTGTTGTGGCATTGGGAACATTTATATCCCGTTCGCATCGCCAGGTAGGGTTCTGCGTTCACGGCTTCAAATTGTAAGATGAAGCCCAATAGGCCGAACAAAAACAGGCTGAAGAGTATTTTTGTAAATTTTATAGACATGAGTGCTCCTTACTTGTTTGGCGCGCCTTCAGTGATCCAATCGCGTATCAGTTGGATATCAGCTTGTGATAGATAGGGAGGGCCATCCAGCGGCATTCGCCTGCCAAACTTGGGTGAGTCTGAAGAAATCTTTTGGATGATATAGCTTCCGTCAGGATCACCGGGGGCAACGCGCAATTGCGGGGCTGTTCCCGGTTCCTCGAAAGTCGGTTGATTGACCAGTTTGCCGTAAGCGTTGCCCCGGGTTAAATCCAGGCCGTTATTGTCGTTGCCGCCTGTCTGGATGAACCCAATGCCCCCGGGCGAATGGCAGCGTGTGCAATTCGTGTCAAAAACCGATTGTATTTGGTCGATAAAGCCGCCGCCCTCCGGATCGCCGCTGACCGCTAATCCAATGCCGTCTCCTCGACAGGCAATGCCTGTGAATACGCCTAAAACCGTAAGCCCCGCGAAAACGAAAATTATCTTATAGATATCGCGCTTCATTATGTCAACCCTTATTTTGTCAGCCCAGCGTTTTCCTAAAACAATTGCTGAAACAAGCTCTTTTTCCTCGCAAATGATTTTACGTAATGCACCAATGACCAGCTTCGACGATTGGATAATGCCTGTTTGTCTTCATCAGACATGCTTTCGATTTCTTCCGAGCTCGGCTGGTTACTCAGGTAAGTTTGTAGGACGGCAATTTCTATTGGCGAAAACGCTTTTGCATAGTAAGATATATCTTCGAAGGTGTCGCTTCCAAACAAAAGCGCTCCGGCGAACGATGGCATTGGCGTACCATTCAGGCCGGTATTGAGAGTTGTGTAAATGTTTTTCGGATCACTACCGGATTTGTAATTGCCCTTCGTAAAATTGAACGGCTTGATCTTGCGCCCCCAATCGTCTGTCAGAGAATTTGCAGATTTGCCATCACCCTTGCCTTCCACACCATGGCATGCCCAGCATTCCATGAGAATGAATAGACTCTTGCCTTCGAGAAAGCTATCGGGAGATTTTGCTGGTGGCTCGCCGATTTGAATGGGTTCGCCCGGGCCGTATTCTGCAAAATCGTCGGAAAATGTTTTGATGTAGGCAACCACATCCCTTCGCTCCAACTCCGTTAACAATTCCTTCCATGCCGGCATCATTGTATTCGGAATGCCCTTTGAGATAATTCGAAAAATATCATCATCTGTGGGCAATTCTCCACTTGGCGTCGAGCGAAATTTGTATATTCCTGAGGTAAAATCCCTCGGGTGAGGATCGAGTGAAGTGGCAGCCGGGCCGTTGCCATCTCCCAGGATACCGTGGCAGGGTGCGCAAGCGCCTTCGTAGATTTCCTTGCCCCGTGAAGCTGCAACTGCTTCATCAGAGCTTTTAGCATTTTTATCCTCGATATAGGCGTATGAACAGACTGGAAAGACAGTGAGCGAAATCATACCGATGGTAAATATTCTCCTTTTATCGAACATCGTGTTTTCCTTTTTTGCGATTCGAATTCGAAATCATGAACTGAAACCTGAAAAAATTATCGTTAGTTTGAAGCTGCTCTATAAAATTACTACTGTTTGACACGAACCCTGCCTTCCTGGTCTTTGTGTAAAGTACATTCGTAGTCGTAATTGTCTTCGTTTTCGAAGGTTCGTGCTGCCTCGGTGCCAGGGGGTGAATCGGGGATATTTCCGCCTTGTGGCGCTTGATCGGATTTCTTGAAAGTCACGTTGTGGGTGGCGCCTGAGAATTTCCAAACAACTGTGTCACCGGGTCTAATTTCTACTTCCTCCGGGCTGAAGGTGTTCCCTGGCGTCGTTACAATCGTCGTATCGCCGCTTCCGCCCGGGGGTGGGACAGGTGGCGGTGGTGTACCGGAGCCATCGCCAACGGCAATCGTTCCAGCCATACCCTGGCCACCCTTGTCGCCGTGATACACACAAAAATACGGGAAGTTGGTTCCGGTCTGGGCGTTTGAAGGTACAGTCCAACTGTAGGATCTGCCTTGTGCGACATTACCGGAATCAAAAACACCCGTATCGCTTGTAGATGTGTGGTCTTTCCTTCCAACATTCTGCCAGATAATCTTGGTACCGGGTTGGGCAGTGACATTTTTCGGTGAGAAAAAATTATCTTTCATTTGCACTATAATATCACCACCGGGCGGCGGCGGTGGAGGGGGTGCGGCCACCGTGATCGTTGTTGTGGCCTGCGCTGTCATGCCGTCGCGCTCGACCACGACTTTCGCGGTGTAGGTTCCGGGGTCGTTGTAAGTCCAGACATCGATAGCCGTGTAGAAATCCGATGCGGTGGTGAAAGTATGCTCGAAAGTACCGTCATTGGTGCAATCGAATTTGTAGGTGATGTCTCCGCTGGTGGTGCCGCTGACCTGTGCGATCATATCCACACCCTGCAGCGGGGCATCGCCGGCAGCCGGATCAGCAGAGAGCGCGACCGAAAGTGATGGTTGCGGCGGGCCGGTGCTGACCTGGATCACGCCCGACATACCGATGCCGCCCTTGTCGCCGTGAAAGACGCAGTAGTATGGGATGTTGGTGCCGTCCTGGGTACTCGCGGGAACCGACCAGCTCCACGAACCGCCTGCGTTCACCGTGCCGGAATCCCAACCGCCGTTATCGTCTGTCGCTGTATGCGGTTTGGCGCCGAGGTTGTTCCAGGTGATTTTATCTCCTGGTTTGACCGTGATATTTCTCGGTGAAAAGAAGTTGTCTTTCATGGTAACAATAGCATCGCCCCCGGGGGGCGGCGGTGGAGGGGGCGCGGCCACCGTGATCGTTGTTGTGGCCTGCGCTGTCATGCCGTCGCGCTCGACCA
>JBHHWX010000462.1:0-4971 GCA_046756745.1 bacterium
TCACCGGCAAGGAGTTGGATGATGAGTTTGGGTTGAATTGGTTTTATTTTGGGGCAAGGCCTTATGATGGTGAGACTGGGAGATGGGTGAGTGTGAATCCACTAGCACGGAAATATCCGGGCTGGTCACAAAATAAGCGTTATTCAATAAACTGGAGACCATTGATCCATTGAAAATGAGCCTTGTTCAAAGTAGCCAAGGAAAGATCATGAGTTACGGCTGTAGCCCCAATTAGTAAATCTGGAATGCTCAACTTTTTTCTTGCTGCCTTCAATTCTCTAAATATTTTTATAGCAACTTTATTAACTTCCGAATCAAACGGCAATATAGTGATGTTTCTAAAAAAATCGTCCCAAAATTGATCCTGTGCTGTATTGCTTCCAACATAAATTTCATACTCCGTTATAGAAGATACTGCAAACGAGGAATATTCCTCTGTGAGTCTATAGAATTGAGAGTGAGATTTATTTTTCTTGCGATAATAGTCGATCAAAATGGAGGTGTCAAGACATACTATTTCGGACGCCATTGATTCAATCTTTCTCTGTTTTCAACAAAAGCACTATACTGTTCATCACTCATTACAGGCCCATTCAGTAAGAACTTTTGGAAGTCAGTCCTGACTTTCTTTGGCTTCTCTTTACTATTCTTTTTGTCTAATTCAGCTTTCAATTTTGCTATCTGTGTAGCAGGTAATTGTTTTATCAAATTTAATAGCTGATTATAGTCTATGTTTAGTCTTATTTCCATTTTAATAATCCCTTCATCTAATTGACATAATCATAAGTTACTATCTTATCGGTAAATTGCAATTAGGACAAGTGTAAACGTACTGGGCCCAAAGCGGAGTAAATATACAGAGCGTCAATAAAATATGCAACAGATTTTTAGTTTTCATGCCCCTGTTCCTTTCGTTTTAAAATTACCTTCCTTAAGTTATTTAGGCGCGATAAATCCCGGTGGGAGAAATCTGATGAGCACGTTAATGCAACAAATGTACCAGAGCCAGCGGCATTTGTCGTTTTCCAGAAGATGAAATAAAGCCGAATTCGTTCTCTTTGTGAGAGCCCAAGCCGAGTGCCTTGCCATTCGACTTTTCTTTTGTTACATTCTCAAAGAAGACGAAGGATAGGAAAGACCTCTTCTTTTCTGAATCGTCGCCGCGCTGGGTATTGACAGAATGTTGACTCAACTTTCAGACCCTATTTCCAACTGAAACCTATCCGTCCAAGTATCGTATCATTGATGTGCTCATCATTTTTAATTCCATCCATTCATACATCATTTAAAGGAGGTTCATTTTATGAAAAACAATAGCTTTGGAAAGATTGCGATGATAGTGCTTGCAGCGGTACTTCTTTTTGGCGCTCTTGTCAATGCCAATGCAAAATCGGGGAGCGATGATCTGCCCCCACTCATTGAACGCGAGCTCTTTTTCGGCGATCCGGAAATCTCCACTTCACAGCTTTCGCCAGACGGTAAATTCATCGCCTTTATCAAGCCGTACAAAGACGTGCGCAATATTTATGTCAAGCGTCTCGACGAGCCGTTTGACGCCGCCCGTCCCATCACTGCTGACGAGCGTCCGGTGCCCGGCTATTTTTGGAGCCGAGACGGACGTTATGTGCTGTACGTGCAGGATAAGGGGGGGAATGAAAACTTTCATGTTTATGCTGTGAACCCGGCAGCCAAGGCGGAGGCCGCAACCGGTGTGCCGCCGGCGCGCGATTTGACGCCCATCGAAGGCATCCGTGCAATTATATACGACTTGCCCAAGAAACAACCCAACAAAATTCTGATCGGACTCAACGACCGGGATGCGGCCTATCATGATATCTATCGTATCGATATTACGAGCGGAGAACGCGAGCTGCTCATCGAAAATACCGAAAAAATCGGCTTCTACGTTTATGACTTGGAAGGGAACGTACGTCTGGGTTATCGCCAGCTTCCGGATGGCGGCGCCGAGCTTTTGCGCATCGACGGCGATGAAATGACCCAGGTCTATACCACAAACTTCGAAGAGAGTGCGTTTCCAATTCGTTTCCATAAAGATGGCAAGCGTGTTTATTTGACTTCGGACAAAGGCGACGACGTCGATCTCAGCCGGTTAATTCTCTTTAACCCGCAAACCGGCGAAGAGCAGGTCGTGGAGTCGGACCCCGAAGGTCAAGTGGATTTTGGCAGCGCTGTTTTCGATAACGAAACGGACGAGCTCATCGCCACCGTGTACGTCGGAGACCGGGTGCGCATTTACCCGAAGGACGACCAAACCAAGCGCGATTTAGAGGTGTTGCGGAAAAAGCTCCCGAAGGGCGAGCTCAACATGCAATCGTCTACTGACGATATGCGCTATCACCTGGTGTCGGTTTCCCGCGATGTGGATCCCGGATCGGTCTATCTGTACGATCGCAAGACCGGAGAGGTGACATTACAGTACCGCTCCCGCCCGGAATTGCCGAGCGAGCATCTGGCGTTCATGAAGCCGATTCGCTACAAGGCCCGCGACGGGCTGGAAATCCCGGCGTATCTGACTCTGCCCAGGGGAGTTGATGCGAAGAACTTGCCGACGGTCATTTTCCCTCATGGCGGTCCCTGGGCGCGCTATAGCTGGGGTTACGAATCCTTTGCGCAATTTCTTGCCAACCGTGGCTATGCGGTTTTACAAATGAACTTTAGGGGCTCCGCAGGTTATGGCAAAAAATTTCTCAACGCCGGCAACAAAGAGTGGGGCTTCGGCGCTATGCAGCATGACATCACTGACGGCGTAAAATATCTCATTAAAGAGGGCGTCGCCGATCCCAGGCGTATCGCGATATTCGGCGGCTCCTACGGCGGCTATGCCACGCTTGCCGGAGTCACCTTCACCCCTGAGCTTTATGCGGCAGCGATTCCTTACGTCGCCCCATCGAATCTCATTACGCTGATCGAATCGTTTCCGGCCTATTGGGGTCCGTTTATCAAGATTTGGCACAAACGCGTCGGGGATCCGGAGAATCCCGAGGATAGGGCCGATTTGATCGCGCGCTCTCCGCTTTTCAAAGCGGAGAACATCCGCTGCCCGATGCTGATCGTGCATGGCGCTAATGATCCGCGTGTAAAGCAGTCTGAGTCAGATCAGTTGGTGGTGGCCATGCGCGAACGCGGCTTGCCGGTCGAATACATTGTCGCACCGGACGAAGGTCACGGTTTCCGCGCTCCGGGAAACCGCATCGCTCTCTCCGCCGGCATGGAAAAGTTCCTCGCCAAGCACATTGGAGGACGTTACCAGCAAGAAATGTCCGATGAAGTCAGCGATAAGCTCGCCGCTTTGACCATCGACGTCAATAACGTTACATTGCCCGACAACACCATGGCGAAATATGCGGAAACCGCACCCCTGCCAGAACGCTCTGCGGACAGGATACACCCAATGGAGCTGAGCTACATTTCGATCATGAAAGTCGGTGAACAACAGATGCAAATGGAAGTCAAAAGAGAAGTGGCCGAAACGGAGCTGGAAGGAGAAGCGGTGTGGCAAATTTCCAGTGACCGGACGTCTCAGATGGGCTCTGCCTCTGAGACGTTTTATGTCAGCAAAAAAAGCTTGCTGCCTTTACAACGGAGTGCGCAACAGGGACCGGTGACGCTGGATATGAAGTACACCACCGAACAGATCAAAGGTTTGATGAAGGTGGGTGCGCAAGAGATTCCCATCGACATCAAAACCCCGGCGCCGGTGATGGCCGACGGATCAGCTTTGGAAGTGGTTTTGGCAGCTTTGCCTTTGTCATCCGGTTACGAAACAGCGATTCGCGTTTTCGATCCTATCACCCAAAAAATCCGGCCCATGTCGCTGAAAGTGACCGGTCAAGAAAAACTGGACGTCAAGGCAGGCGCTTTTGATACCTATAAAGTAGAAATCGCACCTCTTGACGGGGAACCCGGAGGCAGCGTTATCAGCGTCAGCGCCAACGCGCCACGCTGCATGGTGCGCAGTGAGACCAAACTGCCGGCGGCCATGGGCGGCGGCACGGTCACGATGGAGCTGCAGAGCATCGGAGAGCTGGTGGAGAAGTAATCTCCGTTTTTTCTTTATAGAAATTGAAAAACGCCCGGTTTGTGCCGGGCGTTTTTTTTGGATTTGATACAGTTAGGTTTTTGCTAAAACATCAATTTTTTCCTTTATTGACAATGAAAAAATTGTAATCTTTGGGGTACGATTCAGATCGATAGAAACGTTTGTTAGCAGCGTTTCGCGAAGTAAAGTATAGTGCATTAACCGAACGAGAAAGCGTTTCGTCAAAGAAGTGAATAGCGCGAAGCATTAGAGGATGAGTTCACGCCGAAGATATAAACATCATGATAAGCGCAAAACAAGGCGGTGGTTTCCATTTTAGAAGCCGCAAGTCATAACGGACACGGCTAAACCGAAATGCTGGGTTTTAATATGAAGTGGGTGCCTGCACTAGTGGTTGTAGCGTTCGCCATTGTTGGCGGACTCATCATCACGTGGCTTATTCAAAGAGCGATGGATAAAGAATCAGACGACTTTCCTCCCGAAATCGTGGCGGAAGCTAAGATTGAACGCGTACGACGCGCTGAGGTGCAATCCAAGTATCCTGAGTTATTCGCAGACTTGCAACAATGCCTATTCAAGCATGATCCTATTGGAATCAACTTTGAAAGCAATACCGACGAGTATGCCCCAGAAGTAGGTACCATCGTTCCACGTCTGTCCGCCTGCTCATCTCAAGCAGATGTTTTCGATGTGGTTTATGAAGAGTTCGTTAAGTGGTTTGGCGCGGATGTGGCTGGGCCAAAGTCTCGCTACGAGAAGGTCTCTGAGGAGATCTGGATGATTTGGCAAGAAAGGAAAACCCAACCAGCATCTCCACCTAATCCCCAATAGCCGCGCTGTTGGCGTGTCCTCTTACTGGCAAATGAGTTTCCTGGAACGCGCAAATAAAGAACGTAAACGTGCTAGCTTCG
>JBHHWX010000463.1:0-4960 GCA_046756745.1 bacterium
TGACCCCGGGCAACCCCTCTTTAGTTGCCTTATCTATGACTTTGCCTCTCACTGTCCCAGACTGCTGCGCAAATATAGTATGATAAAAACAAAGTGCAGTCAAAAATAAGATAACAGCTCTAAGTTTTATTGTAAATAGTAACATCGTTGTGTTCTCTATTTTGTAAATAAATCATGACTGCACTGCAAAAAGACAGTAATGACCCGACACCGTTTGCAGTTTACTCAATCATTAAAATTGGGCGACGCTCCTCAAACCACTTATCGTGCTATCCTTGGTTGCATTAAAAGTGCTGGCAATAAGATTAGGAAGATCGCTTTTCGTTAATATGACCGGATCGAATATGGATTCCCCCTTTTTACTCATTGCAACAACCATGAGAGTTGGCCCTGGAGCAACCTTGAAATCAACACGTAATGTATCGATATTCCTTTCTTCAATAAAACGTATATCAGAATGCTGTAACAAAGTACAGACATCTATGACTATTTTTCCTTCAGAAAAGAAAGATTCTATTATAGAAGATATTAAAATGGAATCCGCAAATACAATCCCTAACTTATCAATATCCGCCGGCCAAGCGCCTTGAAATTCAATGATTCCGGACATGCCGGCAACTCTATTTACCTTTTTTAAATTCACATCGATTGCGATGTCGCTTACAACCGTGTCATTATCAGCAAGCTCAATTGCGTTGAGAGAACTATCACTACAATAAGAGCCGACGATATTTTCAATGATAGACAGTGGCTTGCCGCGTTCCTTCCAAACGACAAATAGCGCATCCAGTGTATCCGCTTCCGTTTCCATGACAAACTTGACTTCCTGGGTTAAAGAGTTCGGGTTCAACTCTCTGCGGGCAATGGTTGTTGTAGACTTGAGTGACAATCCTCCTGACAACCCTTTCACTAAAGCCAACAACAGCTCATCCGTCGCCTCCGGCGGGACTCCATTTATGTTGAGCTCACCTTCAACTCTGGCGAAGTAGTCTGCTTCGAGGCCAAAATCATCGCAAGAATAGATAATCATGGAAAAGATAAATACGGTCCCAAAACAATATGCGCCAAGACGCCGCCGTTTCAGTTGCAGATTCATATTCCCCTCCTTAGACCTTTACTGCACCTTTGATATCAATTGAAGCCACTGAGTGTAAGGCGGGATGTCCGAGCTTTTCAGTGAACTCGCGCTAGGCCATGCAATCAAAGGATGTTTCGAAATATATAGAATTGGAAGCTGAATGTCAAATGGCGAACCGCCGACAAGAGCCAAATCATCTCAGGCATAATAGCCAAACGCACAGACAGCCATTTACCCCAAAACAGAAAAAGCGCCGAGAAGTCGCCGCTTTACCCCAAAATCCATTTTCCTAAACCTCCTATCTATTGTCAACTCCCGTTCCAACCCATTTGCAAAAGCCGACGAATATAACAAATTAGGGATTCAATGTCAACGCAAAAAGGCCATCGCAATCGGGACGATTGCGCTACAATAAAAAAGAGAGTGGAGGGTGGGACTCCACTCTCTCGGAGGAAGGAGGAGGGTGTAGGTATAGGATTCTTAAATGTCTTTGTCATTCATTCACTAATTCACCCCTTGCCGAATCAAAGCCACGACTTTCCCCTGCACCGACCATTCTTCGAGGGGATGAATTTCGGAATATTTCGGGTTTTCAGGCTTGAGATAACGGTCGTTGGCAGTGGCAACAAAACGCTTGACGGTCGTTTCATTGCCGATAAGCGCGACCACGATATCGCCGTTATTAGCGGAATTCGTCGATTGCACAACAACCAAGTCGTTTTCGAAAATACCCGCCTCAATCATACTGTCGCCTTGAACACGGAGCGCGAAGAAATCGCCTCTGGTGGGGAGGAGAAACTTCGGAATCGTCAAGTAACTCTCGACATTTTCTTCAGCGAGCAGCGGCGAACCCGCAGGAACGGACCCAACTAACGGTACGCTGTTTTCACCTGGACTATCGAGAAAGCCCAGGGACTCTAAAATGCGAATACCACGTGCTGCGCCGCCTTCACGTTTGCCAATATAGCCCTTTTTTTCCAATGCTGTTAAGTGCTTCAGAACGGCATTTTTGGAGGCAACGCCGAGCTCATCAGCCAACTCCTGCAAAGTCGGAGGATAACCGACCTCTTTGATTTTCTCTGCAATGAGTTTTAACACGTTTTTTTGTTTTTCCGTTAAGGCCTTCATGTTTGTACCTCATGATTTTATTAAAGTATCCCAGCGCGGTTGAACCGCACGTGAAAACAACTCAAATCAGTAATCCTTGACCTTCTAAAAAGTTTGCATTTTGTGCAAAACTTTGGTCGTAATACCATAGGAACCCTCTCAGCGGGTAAACCGGTGGCCTCTGCCACTGAAGCCGGTCTGCGGCCGCACAACACCTGATGACTCGTCCTCAGCCAAAGTGAAAGAGGAACGTTTGGTCCTGTGGCAGAGACGCCGGCTTACCTTGTTTTTTTCCTAAACCGTCTATTTTATTCGATTCAAATGGTGAATTAATAGATAAGGTGCTTTAATGAACACCCTTAATATAACACTATGAATTAAAAAGTCAAGTCTTTAATTTAAAAAATTCAATTGCATTTTGTGTGCAGTATCAATATAATAAAAATCACCCTGTGCAATCACATCAAATTCTTAAGCCTTTTCGCAGCGCTACTGCGAAAAGAGAACCCCAGCTAGCGTTCAAGTGTCGGGGCAGAGCGAAAAGGAAATCCGAAATTCGAAACAAATCCCAAAAAACAAAGATTTCACACAAAGACGCGAAGGCGCAAAGGGATCGCACAGAAAACCCTTTGGGTATTCTTTGCGTCTCTGCGACTTTGCGTGCGTTTTTTAATTTTTGTTGGTTCCGGCTTGTCCGGCTTAGGAGGTGAGTCAAAATGAGAAACATCATTTTCATACTTATGCTGTGCATGAGCGTTCCGTTTTTAAACGCGCAAAATCCAGACTCGACTTTAGAGGGCTTTGTTTTTAGAAGCCAAACCAACGCCCCCTTAGAAGGCGTCAATGTCATCATTTTGGGAACAAATTTGGGAGATGCCACAAATGCCGATGGCTATTATAAAATCGAACAAATTATCCCGGGAGAATACGAGCTCGAATTCAAATTAATCGGATACAAAACTCAGCGCATGAGATTGAAAATCGCCTCTGACAAAATCACTAAAAGGGATGTCACCCTCGATCCTAAAGTGCTCAAAGGCAAGGAGGTCTCTGTTGAGGGAGAACGTGTGGACGACATCCGTTTGAAAGTGTCTCCGCCGACGTTCAAACTGCATCCACAAGACGTTGTGGGCTTGCCTGGGGCTATCGAAGACGTCATGCGTTCCATCCAAACTTTGCCCGGGGTGTTAGCCACCAGCGATTATTCCAACCAGTTCATCGTACGCGGTGGCGGTCCCGATCAAAATTTGATTCTACTCGATGATGTGGAAATCTACAACCCGTACCGAAGCAGCGGTATGCCCAGCTTGATCAACCCAGCGATTATCCAAAGCATCAACCTTTATACGGGCGGGTTTCCTGCAATTTTCGGCGACCGGCTTTCTTCTGTGCTTACCATGCACACGCGTGACGGCACCAATCAGAAATGGCTTGCTGGGCAAATCGGACTGGATTTCATCAAAGCGGATTGGGTTCTTGAAGGAAAACTCCCAACATTGAACGGCTCATGGCTGGTCAGCGGCCGGAGAACCCACAATGGTTTATTTGCAGAGGATTTTTCCAAACGTCTCACTCTCAACAGCGTGGCGTTTCCGAATTTCGAGGATTGGCACGCCAAGCTTGTCTTGCGGCCGAACGAAAAAACGCGCTGGCAAGTACACGGGGTTTTCGGAAAAAACGATCAAGATTGGCTGATAAAAGGCGAGCTCGGGGAACAAGATTCTGATCGCGATCAGTTGGACGGCGAGGATAACATTGAGAATCTGGCTATCGGCGCTTCCTGGAACTACCTGCCTACGTCCGATGTACAGGTAAAGGCATTTGTCAATTGGTATAAGAATAGCGGTCACAGCGGCTTACAAGGCGATTTTATACCCAGGAATGACCGCTTCTCACCCGACCAGCCATTTCCACCGCCGCCACCTTTTGGCGTAACAGATACAACTTTTTTCAATTATCATCAGCTCTTCAATTTCAAAAAGTTTTCTGCTGGGGGCTGGATGGTACAGCAAACGGAAAAGCACGTGCCCGAAATTGGATTGGGTCTGGACTTTTTCGACAATTCCATCGGCGCAGAATTAGAAATCGATGAGTTCGGCCGGACGATTATGAACACTTTGAGCAAGGCGCCCAACTGGTTTGGTGCGCTGGCAGATAGCGCTAATGTAAATTCGCGATATCAACGCTTTTACATTTACGTGCAAAACAAGATGGCTTTTATGAATGGCCGGCTTCACATTCAACCGGGTATTCGCTATGATTTGTACGGCGTCACGGACAGTCAATATCTTTCGCCCAGGCTGAAAATTACCTACCGTTTGGACCAGGATACTGAAATTAACGCAGCCTGGGGACTTTACCGCCAAAGTCCGGGCTTTGAAAAATTACTGGATGGGGGTGAAGTCTTCGATGTCTTGAAATTTGGCGAATTGAATGGGCTTGTTGCTGAAAAGGCGATGCATAGCGTCCTGGGTGTGACGCGATCGTTTCATGACCGCTTTTTCTTGACTCTGGAGACCTATTATAAGAAGTTTGACGATCTCGTCAGTCAGTTGACTCGACTCCTGCCGCTTCCAAAAGGTGTTTATCAAGCTGATGCACCCGGACGGGCCAATTCCTACAAAATTGTTGATGTGCCAACCTTTTCGAAAATCCCGGTTGCGGATAACAACCTCACCGGCCGTGCATACGGACTCGATGTTCTTTTAGAAAAACGGTTGGACGGTCCATCCGACAAATGGTCCGGTTGGGTTTCTTACTCTTTGGCTCATTCCA
>JBHHWX010000464.1:0-4949 GCA_046756745.1 bacterium
ATCACCGAATCCTTCCCCCTGCAATACCGGCATCGTGAAAATGAGTTTAACGACTTTTTACGAGAGCCGCTCATCCCACACAAACTTTCCACAGAAGGTCCGAAAATAGCCAAAGGCGATGTAAACGGCGATGGCCTGGAAGATTTGTACATCTGCGGTGCGAAAAGCTTTGCCGGTAGATTGTTCATCCAAACGGCATCCGGGACCTTTGAGAGCATGGATGAACAGGTTTTCCAAAAAGCAAAAATCTCTGAGGATGTCGACGCAGCTTTCTTCGATGCGGACGGCGACGGCGACCTGGACCTTTACGTCGTCAGTGGCGGCAACGAGTATTCGACGCGAGCGCCCGGGCTCCTTGATCGATTGTATGTCAACAATGGCAAAGGCAGATTCACGCAATCTACCTCTGCCCTACCCCGGCTATTTGCCAGCGGCGCCTGTGTCGCGCCTGGTGATTATGACGGCGACGGCGATGTAGATTTATTTGTCGGCAGTCGCAGCATTCCCTGGAAATATGGCCTGACGCCGACCAGGTAGCTCTTGGAGAATGACAGCAAGGGAAATTTTTCTATCGCCACCGGAAAGTACGCTCCCGAATTGGCCAATGCGGGGATGGTGACCGATGCCGAATGGATCGATTATGACAAAGATGGCGATCTCGATTTCGTTGTCGTCGGCGAATGGATGCCGGTCACCCTGTTCCAAAATACCGGTGAAAGTCTGGTGAACGTTACCAGGCAGGTTGGGTTGGCGAAAACCAATGGCTGGTGGAATTGCGTTTTGGTTGATGATCTGAATGAAGACGGCTATATGGATTTGATCGCTGGCAACTGGGGCTTGAATTCAAAAATCCGTGCATCCGAATCGGAGCCTGCGTCGATCTATATATCTGATTTCGACAACAACGGCCGGTTCGAGCAGATACTCTGTTATTACAAACCGCTCCATGATAAACTTACCGCGCCAAATGTCATTCAGGAAGAATCTATTCAGACACCATCACAAACCAACAATGAATTCTCAAAACTACGGCGCAAAAGTTATCCCATGCCGCTCAGGCCGGACTTGATGAAACAATTGCCCTATCTACAACAAAAATTTCCCAGGCATGCCGATTATGCCGGAAAGCAAGTCATGGAAATATTCACCGAAACACAGTTGAGCCGGGCGGTAGTCAAAAAAGCCTATACCTTTGCCACCACTGTGTTTTGGGGAAAAGAGGACGGAACATTCTTGCAGCAGCCGTTACCCGCTGAAGCGCAGTTTTCACCCGTCTATGCGATCATGGCCAAAGATTTTGATGCTGACGGTGCAAAAGACCTGCTCCTGGCTGGAAATTTCTACGGCGTCAATCCTCAGCTCGGGCGCTATGATGCAAGCTATGGCACCCTGTTAAAAGGTGACGGTACAGGTAGCTTTGCTTTCGTGCCAATTCAGAAAAGTGGGTTATCCCTGACCGGCCAGGTTCGGGATATGGTTTTTCTGCCTTATCGAAATAAACAATCTCCCCGAGGCTTCGGGGATCGGGAAGAGATCATTATCTTTGCAAAGAATGATGGCCGGATTCAGGTTTATGAGATCACGGGCAGGTAATCTATTAGACGATACTTGACAAAGAGAATTTTTGACGTTATATTTTGGAAAGATGTCGTGCTGTAATATAAAAGTAACTGGAGAATATGAAAATGGAACTGTCTGCTCTTGCAAAAGTTTTGGGAGGCAAGAAAATCCTCCGAAAGAACATCCAAAGTCGAATGGACTTAGTTGAATTGAGTAATAAAGGGGTGACGAAAGATGCTCTTTCACACCTGGCAAAATATTTCTCTTGTTCAGTTAATCAGATGGCTCAACTCCTTCCGGTAACTGAGCGAACAATACAAAGATATACACTCGAAAGACCCTTTAATCGTATTGTATCAGAGCAAATACTGCAAATTGCTGAAGTCGCCGCCAGGGGTTCTGAGGTCTTTGATGGCAGAGATAAGTTTCTTGCATGGATGAACCACCCTAATAAGGCTCTAAATAACAAAACGCCGATGAGCTTATTAAGCTCAAAATTTGGAACTGATATGGTATTGGATGAACTTGGACGAATTGAGCATGGTGTGTTCTCTTAATGAAAGTCTATCGAATAGCCAGGACTCCCTACCTTAATGATTTATCCGGAAGTGGTGCCAGAATTTACGGAGGAAGGTGGAATCACAAAGGCATAAGTATGATTTACACTTCAGAGAACAGAGCTCTGGCTACTGTCGAGTTTCTGGTTCATCTGCCTGTATCAATTATTCCAACTAATCTTAGCCTGGCGACTCTTCAAATACCTGATGAAATAACCCCAAAAGAAATTTTAATATCTGATTTGCCCAATAACTGGCGAGAATATCCGGCGCCTTCAAAATTAGCTGAGTTAGGAACAAGCTGGGCAATAAAAAACGAGTCTCTTTTACTCCATATCCCTTCTGCGGTTGTTGAACATGAATTTAACATTCTTATCAATCCATTACATCCGGATATGAAACTCATTTCCATCTTTCAAATTGAGCCTTACACACTTGACAAGCGTCTGCTTCGATGAGCGTTTATTTGTTGACTAACTGTGCTGCTGAATTCGCTAGCGCAGTAGGGCATAAATTCGCCTCCCATTTTTTGGGATGTTGGTATGGACCTTTTCATCCTTACTATCATGGCCAAAGATTTCAATGCCGATGGCGCGAAAGACCTGCTCCTGGCTGGAAATTTTTTTGGCGTCAATCCCCAGCTCGGGCACTATGATGCAAGCTATGACACCCTGTTAAAAGGTGACGGTACAGGTAGCTTTGCTTTCGTGCCGATTCGAAACAGTGGATTATCCCTGACCGGCCAGGTTCGGGATATGGTATGTTTTACGTTTGGCAATAAGCAGGATGTGCTTATCTTTGTAAAGAATGATGAGCGGATGCAGGTTTATGAGATACTGACGAGATAATCCATAGATGATAGAGCATGATGAGAAATAATGTAATGTTCGGTGCCATTTGGGGAGTATTGTTAATTCTATGTTTAAGTTGTTCTGAAGATAGATCAGTTAATACCAATAATAATTCTCCTTACGGCCTGGCTAAATTGCGAATATCACCTATTTATGTAGACTTTACAAATGAGTCTTTAGTGGAGTTGATAGAAGTAGCTAATAGAAGTTCAGTAAATAATAGCATCTTAGATTGGAAAATTGCTGAGCATCCGGAATGGATAACAATTTCAAAAACTTCCGGTTTAGTTGAAAATAATAGTGAAGAGTTTATTAGCCTGTCTGTAGATACGACAAATCTGAAAACCGATACGATTAGCCATATTAAGTTTACTTCCAATTGTGGTGATACTTTAGTTCATGTTGCTATGTTCTTTAATAGACCGATTCCATCGTTCATATTTGAGAAAACTGATGCATTTATAATTTCCAGGGTTGGCCAGGATTTTTTTGAAAAGAACTTCACCTTAATTCCAGAACCAATTGTGACACAGGAAGGCATAACTTATTCGGGGAGTCACTATATCCATCCCAAATTATCCTGCTTAATAAATCCCTCCGGATGTAACGACTTTGAGTTAAACCCGCGTTATGGTATAATATATTACATGGAAGTAATAGAAAGCCCGTTTGCAAATGCTATTATTGGCATTGACATTGATGAGAAAGGTGTTCTTATCAGAGAAGAACACATTGGCCTTCCTGACTGTATAAACAATCCTCTCGAATGTTTTTTCCCGATTAACGCAGATAGTGCTAAGGTGATAGCTAAATCAGAAGGTTTGGAGGATGGTTTGCATGAATGGGAAACAAGGTTTCAATGGTATTCTTATGCCAATGATGAATTAATTATCTCAACTTTTGCCTGGTTGATTAGAAATATACTTTCTGAATCCGGACAGGGAGAAGAATTTCAACAAAGTGGAAAACTTTTTATTATAGATGCAAATTCCGGTGAATTGCTTCAAATCTTAAATTGGTTTAGAATATCTTAATATGACAGCATTCTCGATTGGATCACCAATGAGACAATCAATTAGCAAAATGAAGATTGTGATGTTTCTTATATTCGCTGTTTATTTTTTTATCCATCAGAATGGTATCTCGGTTGTCGAAGCTCAGGGTGAAGAGCATACTGCCGGCGCTTCGTCCTTCGCTTTCAATGCCGGCGTCGATACGTTGATGACCGAACGGGAGTATTATTCCAGATTGCAAGCTGCGGATGAAGAGACCTTCAAACAAGATTTTGAAAACTATTTTTTGTTTCTCCTGAACGCAGAGCAAAAAAAGGCTTACGAGGGTTTGCACTCTTTAGGCGAAAAAAAAGCTGTCATTCAGTACTATTGGACGGATTATAACCCGAATCCGCTGTTTCCTGAAAACGACTGGCTGCTGGAGTTCAACCGGCGTGTTCTGTATGCAAAGAAGCATTATCGGCGGAAATCTCCACCTTATGTCGATGACCGGGGAAAATACTATATTAAATATGGCGAGCCGTTCGGGCGGTTTGTGGATGCCGGCGGTCTTGTTAGTCTTGTTAACTACGATGACGATTTTCGCATACGTTCTCGGCATGCAACTCCACCTGATCTTTCATCTAATGATGACCCGGTGAAAAAGTATGGCGGGGGCGGGCAAAAAAAGAAAAGCACTTCCATTCGTAATAAAGATGACAGGTTTAGCATACCTTACTGGACGCTGCCCAATGAAACCTGGTCGTATGAAAATATACAGCCCAATTTTGTTGTCTATTTTGTTCGAGATGGAGCCTCATACCGCCAGGTTCGAAGCATCTATGATGCCGTGACAGACAGGCACGCTGTGAGAAACGCCATAGGAGCCACTGATTCGAACCTGGAATACTTCATCTGGCGCGATATGATAGGAAAAAGGGACCATATTTCCCCTGCACTTGCACGAGCCGTTCTGCCAATGCGGGTCT
>JBHHWX010000465.1:0-4945 GCA_046756745.1 bacterium
GGCACCTTCTGGCCCAACCTCATTTGGGTGGCAGTTGGATTCATAACAGCGGACTTGATCCAGCACGGCGTGTTCAGCCTCGGGCGGCGAAAGTACTCGCCAGGTGTTGCAACCAGCGCCCTGTACCTCATCTTCGTCGTTTATTTCTTTCTCACCGAGCTTGGGGGAGTGAACGAGAATGTGAATCCGTTGTTACCATTGGCTATTGGTACGGCCGGCTTGCTCAGCAACTACATCCTGGCTTCCAGGAAGGTCCGAAAGTGGCGTCAGAGTCGCGAGCCCGTCCCAGCCTAATAGCGGCACCGAGGTAGCTGTCGAGAAGCCCGATCCAGTACGGAGAAGTGTGCTCATCTACAATCAGTTCGAGTTCTCTGGGCAAAAAGATGGATACTTAAACCATGTGTTTTGTTTGAAGGCTTCAACTTTTTGAACACTGTGAGGCTTATTATCACTGAAAATGTTGAAAAGAACCAGTATGGAGGACAAAATGAAAACGATCACATCAGCACTATTGCTTATAATGCTCATCCCCTCTTTAGTCTTCGCAGGAGAAATCTACGGAAGTATAAAAATGGGGAAAAGACCTGTTAGAGGAGTAAAGGTAGAAATCAAATCTACCCGTAAAACACCCTATTCTGCCACAACTGACAGGCATGGTTCCTATATCATATACGTGAAAGAGAAAGGGAAATGCACACTCAAGCTTTATATAAAGGAGGGAAAGAAGGTGCATACTCCAACAATCAAAGTTTACTCATCTAAGAGTTCCGCGCACTACAATTTGATATTAGAAAAAAATAAGAAAGGAATTTACTCTCTGCGGAGGAAGTAGGTATGGAGAATAAAAAAAAGGAAACTAAAAAAAGGGATAAATGGGACAAGGCGGAAATTATTCTCAGACCAGTGGGTGGCTTGCTGGCTGCGATAACTGTGGCAGGAGTTGGGTTCTTTGGTTCCAACTATCTGGACAGCCGGCAAGACAACGAACTGAGAATCCGACTCTACACTGAGTTGATCACTAATCGGGAAGAAGCAGATAGCGCGCTTCGGAAAGATATGTTTACTTCGATAATCGGAAGCTTTTTAAATCCTAAAGAAGCTAAGCTGGGACTGGAAGAAAAAGTACTGCAGTTGGAATTACTGGCATATAATTTCCACGAATCACTAAATCTTATGCCTCTTTTTTTACATCTCGATAAGCAGATAAACCTGTTAAAAATAGAAGATATTGATTCTTCAAAACAGTCAATCCCAATACAATTAAACTCAGATAAGCAAGACTACAAAGATCGTCTGGACAAGGTTGCGAGAGAGATAACTCATAAGCAATTGGCAATTCTGGGAAGAGCTGGAGAAACGCTTGAAAGATCGATCTATTTATCGGCAAGTTTCAACATAACCGAACAGTCTATTGACAGTCTGAAATTAGAAGGAGTTTCTGTTGACGTTCTGCAAGAGATTGAAAATTTTGAGGTGTTTATTGATAAGGAAAAAGTAGAAGAAGAAAAGTTAGAGGAAGAAAAGGTAAAACTTTTAGATAGTCTTCAAGTCAGGATCGGAAAAGAACCAACGCGGAAGTATGGCGCATCGATTTTGAAACATCTCTACTATTCGCCGGGTTTTCGTAATTCAAATTACACAACAAGCTCCTGGCTGATAGATGAGAGCCTGGAGATAGATGAGATCGAAAGAGATTTCAAAGTTCGGGTGTTAGAAGCTGATTCGACCGCAAAAGAATTGAAAGTGAGATTGGAAATCATTACCATCAAGGAGTCTTCTGATGAAGAATATACGAATGAAGAAGATGTCGCAGAATTCTGGGTCGGATTCTTCGACTTTCCGATGATTGATAATACACGCCTTTCACACGACCAACGCTGTGCAATAGTCCTGAATAAATTCGAATATCCTTTAGCGGAGATCACGTTAGTCTATTTTCCTGGATCCTATTCAAGCCTGAAAGAGAAACCCTATTATCAGGAAGTCGTGGAGAAACTCGTTACTGATAGAAGCAAGGATAAGTAGTCAAGGAGGCTTTGTTTGGTAACATAACTTATTTAATAAACGGCCTTATAGGACATAAGGCTTTCTGGTTGTCATTTCGGTAGTCAGTATGTTACTCGTCGGCTTCGTATTTTAGCCTAACTCGTCGAGCAAATGAATTTGGGATTGCACCCCAAAACAATAATTCAGAGTGATTCAGAAAAATTGCTTTTATACCATCCCGTCCAACAAACAAAACACTCAAACTACCACATTCACCAGCTTGCCAGGCACCACGATCACTTTGCGCACGTTCTGGCCTGCCAGTCGCTCACCAACCTGCTGAAGGGCGCGGCGCTCCAATTCCACTTTGTCATCACACATGTCTGCGGGCACCAGCATCTGATCGCGCAGTTTGCCGTTCACCTGAATGACGATGGTCTTCTCAGCGCGCTGGAGTGCGTTTTCATCGTACTCCGGCCACGACTGCTGCAGGACCGCGTCCGTGTGCCCCATGACGCGCCAGAGCTCTTCAGCGATGAACGGCGCAATGGGTGAAACCAGCAGCACCAGTTTTTCGATGGCCTGTTTCAGAAGGGGTTGGTTGAGGTCGTGCTGGTCCTGCTCACAAGCGCTGGTGTAGTCCCCCAGCTCATTGCTCAGCTCCATGATCGCCGCCACCGCCGTGTTGAAATGGAACGTCTTGAAATCGTAAGTGACTGCGTGGATGCGCTCGTTCAAAACATGCCAGAGCTGCTTGTCGCGTTTGTTGAGTTTGGTCGCATCGATTTTCGCATCGGGCGTCTGCTTGATCACATCGCGGTAAGTCTGCACCAGCGTCCAGAGTCGATTCAGGAAGCGGGAGCCGCCGCGCACGCCTTCCGGGTTCCACTCGATTTCGCGTTCGGGCGGCCCCATGAACAGCGTGTACAGCCGTTCTGTGTCCGTGCCAAATTCCTCGATGATTTCCGTGGGCGCGATGGCGTTCTTTTTCGATTTGCTCATCTTGGCCACCTCGCGGATGAGCGGCTGACCGTCCTGTGGGCATAGCGGTTCTTCACCCAACTCGTGTATGTTGATCCAGCCGTGTTTTTTGCAGCGGTAGGCCGGGTGCGTGATCATCCCCTGGGTGAACAGGCGCGTGAACGGCTCGTCGAAGTTCACCAGCCCCATATCGCGCATGGCTTTGGTGACGAAACGCGCGTACAGCAGGTGCAGAATAGCGTGCTCGATGCCGCCCACGTACTGGTCCACCGGCAGCCAGGCGTTCACCAGGTCGGAGTCGAATATTTTCTCGTCGTCGTTTGAGGAGAGGTAGCGCATGTAATACCAGGCGGAATCCACAAACGTGTCCATGGTGTCGGTATCGCGCCGGGCCGGTCCCTGACACTTTGGACAATCGGTTTCATAAAAATCGGCAATCTCCGCCAGACCTTTCTTTCCCAGAAACTCCACCTCTGGTAGCAGCACGGGAAGGTCTTGCTCCGGCACCGGCACGATGCCGCACTTTTCGCAGTGGATCATGGGGATGGGCGTGCCCCAGTAGCGCTGCCGCGAAATGAGCCAGTCACGCAAACGATAATTCACTTCGCCTTTTCCGCAGCCTTTGTCTTCAAGATATTGAACGAATTTCTTGATAGTTTCAGGGCCAGCGGGCAGACCGTCAAACGGACCGGAATTTAACATGACGCCCTCACCTAAGAAAGCCTCTGTCATATCCGCACCATCTATTTTTCCCCCTGCAGGCCCAATAACCGGCACGACCGGCAAATCAAACTTTCTGGCAAACTCATAATCGCGCTGGTCGTGGCCGGGCACCGCCATGATGGCGCCGGTGCCATAGCCCATGAGCACATAGTCCGCGATCCAGATGGGGATGTTCGCGTTCGTGACCGGATTGATGGCGCAGGCGCCGATAAACTCGCCGGTTTTCTCTCTGTCCACTCGCTGGCGTTTGATATCGCTTTCAGCCACCGCCATTTTGACGTAGGCTTCCACCGCTTGTTTTCGTTCCGCAGTCGTGAGTTTCTGCACCAGCGGATGCTCTGGCGCCAGCACCATAAACGTCGCGCCATAAAGCGTGTCCGGACGAGTAGTGAACACTTCAATTTTTTCTTGGTTGTCAGCAACCTGAAAACGAATGGACGCGCCTTCACTGCGGCCAATCCAGTTTTTTTGCATGGTGACGACCCGTTCGGGCCAGTGCTCTAACTTATCCAAGTCTTCGAGCAATTCCTGGGCATACTGGGTGATTTTGAAAAACCACTGAGTGAGATTTTTTTTGGTGACTTCCGCATGACATCTTTCACAGTTGCCCTCCACCACCTGCTCATTGGCCAGCACGGTGTCGCAGTTCGGGCACCAGTTTACCAGCGACGCCTTGCGATAAGCCAGCCCCTTTTCGTAAAACTTCAGAAACAGCCACTGATTCCAGCGGTAGTAGGCGGGGTCGCAGGTGGTCAGCTCCCGGCGCCAGTCGAACACCACGCCCCACTGCCGAAATTGCTGTCGAAAATTTTCGATGTTTTTATACGTCCATTCCTTGGGATGCACGCCGCGGTCGATGGCGGCGTTCTCTGCCGGCAGTCCAAAGGCGTCGTAGCCCATGGGATTGAGCACATGAAAGCCGTTCATGATTAGGAAACGACTGTAGGCATCGCCGATGAGCCAGTTGCGGCCGTGGCCCACGTGCATCTCACCCGAAGGGTAGGGGAACATGTTCAGGTAGTACATCTTATTTGCGGTGTCACTCAGGTCGGGCTCAAAAAAGCCTTGCTCTTTCCAGAAGTCCCGCCACTTGTTTTCGATTTTTTTAAAATCATACCGTTCGCTCATTTGTTCACTTTTCTCCTCTTGCTGACTCGATTAGCTGTAAAAAATCAGGTTTCGTCACAACGCGATTTTAAATTTCAGTTTATACATGAATCAATTGAAAATAGTTCCTGTGATTTGTTCGGCCTAT
>JBHHWX010000466.1:0-4941 GCA_046756745.1 bacterium
GCCAGGCCTTCCTGCGTTCCACACAGAAGATGACCATTTGCCGGGAGAGAATGTAATAAACCGGAGAACCGTCAGCCGCATAATCGATGGTGTAAACCCCGCGCTGTGGAATATAAGAACGATGATTCTTATCCAAGTACCGGCGGTGCACGACGTCGTTCATCGTAATCAGTTTGAGTTTCTTTTCTAAGCGTATCAAACCCTTGACGTTTTCTTCTTTCACTTTCTTATGGTGAAATCTGAAACGGGCTTCCGTGAACGCCCAGTGCGCCACGGTGAATTCGTAGGGCGTTCTGTGTACCGGGGCTTTTTTTGAATACCAATCCCTGTCCTGCTTCGGGTTGCCTTTGATGTTGAGCGCTTCCTGGTAAGTTTCTCCCAACTGCGGATCAAAGATAAATTCCGGCATGCCGCGACTGTCGCGGATTCTTTGCGCTTGTAGCTGGGCCGCATAATCGGGGACGCCGTGTTCCGGCTGGCAGGTCGTGAAAACCTGGAAAAACGCAGTGCCGCGGTAGCAGAGGCCGTCCAAGATGGATTTGTAAAGAGTGCCGGTGTTGGCCATGGAAACCTGAGCCACATAAGGCGACCCATGTCCGCCGAGAAAACATTCGGCGATGGATTTTTTCTCTACCAATTTACCTTCCGAGGCCGCGCCGGCCTGGTTCATGTCAAAACCGCCGGTCATCGGGGAAGAGTCGGAGTTTTGGCCGCCGGTGTTGGAATACACCTGCGTGTCCAGCATTAACATTTTGACGTTCGGGCGGTTCTGCAGCACGACTTTGGACACGTTTTGGAAACCGATGTCTCCCATACCGCCGTCGCCGCCGATCACCCACACTTTGGGCAATTCCAAAACTTCGTCGTCGGTCATGTGCAGGTCGGTAAAATGTGTGTACTTGAAGTAATCGTCCTCGGTGAACGGGTTTTCAAATCCGCTCAACAACAGGTCTGCGAAACGCTCCGGCAGAACGGAATGGCGCGAATGCTCCTTGATGAAACTTTCGCCGATAAGCCAGCCGATAGTGGCGCCATCCTGGAACAACGAATTCATCCAAGGGTACGGGTGCGGATTGTTCGGAGGTGTGGAGCCGTAAACCGTGTTACAGCCGGTATGCGCGGTCATGGCCATGACAGACATGCCGTTGGGTGCAGAGCCTTCGATGGTCTGTATTTTCGTGTGGTTGCACGCATCTTGCCGCAACACCACTGCGATGGCGTCGACGATTTCCAGATCACCGCCCTTGAATTCCGCGATGTTGTTGTCGGTGTCTTGGGCGTTCTCGCCGCCGTATCTCATCAGCACATGCAACACCAGTCGTTTGAAAATGTCATACGATTGTTTATCTTTTTGTCTCAGGCTCTGCAGCGTTTCTAAGCCGTTTTGTTCGATTCGTTCGGCTTTCTCGAGCAAACGTTCGGCTTTGTTTTTGAAAATCGGCCGCATGAACGTCTCGGTGAGCGTAGCTATGGAGCGCAGGACCGATTTTTCGCCGCACCCGGCACAGGCGCCGTCGCCGGACACCAGAGCGTTGTATTTCGACTGCATCATGAGGTGAAACCGTAAAGCGGCCGCCTTTGAGTCTTGTGGGGTTGCCGCATCGAAAATGCCGAGATATTTAGGAGAAGTATCCTGCAAAGAGTTGAGGAATTGCGTCGCTGACTGATAGCGGGCGTTCACCTCCTCGGTTTCCGCGATCATCTTCAAAGCTTGATGATCGCCGCACGCCTCAACACAGGCAGCGCAGCCTTTACACAAGTCGTTGACGAAAATGGCAAATAATCCCCCGGCTCCGGGCTCTTTTTTCTCCTTGTTCAAGAAAATCTGTTTTGCACTTTTGTAGGCGATGGGAAGGACGTCCAAAATAGCTTCGATTTCATGGAGCGCCGTATCCGTTATCGTGTTGTCCTGCAACGCCTGTATTTGCTCGAGCGCAATGTCTTTGAAACGCGTCTTGTCTTGTTTGTCCGGGGCGAGCTCCAACATTTTCTCGCGGCAGCCGGCTTCGATTTCCGGTACTTTTATCAGGAGGGCGGCTCGTGCGTGTGTATCGGTCACATAGTTGGAAATAGCCGTCGAAAGGATAGTGGAAATGTCCTGTGCCGTATTCGGCAAGGCGGTGTCCGGGCACACGGTAATGCAGTCCATGCACTGGGTGCAATTTTCCTCGATGAGAACGGGAATCTCCCGGCGAGCCACGTACTTGCTGGCGTCTGCCCCGGTCCCGGCGCCCACCATACCCACAGACGCCAGCGGACTGGACGGTTGGTTGTAGCCCAGTCCCGCCTGAAATTCGGCGTTGAACGTCGATTTATTAAAGAGAGGCGCCTTGCTATAGGGCCCAGTTCTGCCGTGGGTTCCGTTACGCCCACTGCGGCCATTCTTTCCGTTGTCCGAAATGGAGATTAAACTCTCTCCTGTGGGCGCGGATAAATCCAGAGAACAGGGATTGATCACCGTCCCGACAAAACTCGATGTGTCTGGCGCCTCGATATCGCCATAATCAACTTTGACGATATTGTCAAACCCGGCTTGCATCACGGTCATATTGGACTCGACGACTGCTTCGCCAAAACGTCCGAATTTTTTCTGATACTGATTTTTTACGGTTTGCAAAAAATCTTCCTTCGGGATTTTGTAATCGTCCAAAAAGCAGGAAACCCCGAAAAAAGCTCCCAGGAAGGCATTCCCCTGCATTCGCGTTTGCAGATCCTCACGGTCAGTGGCTTGCTTGGCAATGGCAAAACCGTTCAAAATGAACACCTGGATATTTTTTTCGATGATCTCGGAACGGTATCGTTTTGGAATGCGCTGCCAGGCTGCCTCGGGCGACGCCTCACTTGACTCCCATACAAAAGCGCCTCCCTCCTGCAACCCGGTGAGAGGATTGGTGTGGAGAAAGATTTTCGGATCACAGCAGAGCACGACGCTGACATGATGCAAGTCGCAGTTTACCCGAACGCGTTCGGGAGCGGCGACCAGAAAGTAATTGGTGGGCGCGCCTTTCTTCTCAGAACCGTATTTCGGATTTGCGCTGACATGTACGATCTCTTGCAGCTCTCCGTTCTCATTTAAGATGTTGTCCCGTTTTGCCACATATCTCGAAAACTCACCCAGAATTTCACCTAAATTCTTCCCTGTTGTGATCATGCCCCAGCCGCCGATGGAATGAAAACGCACGGCGATGGACTTGTCGGGAAGACAGGACGGGGTTTCTTCCGAGACCACGGCATAAGGATGATCGATGCCGAGGAAAAAGAAGCTGACTCCATTACCGAATTTCTTGCCATCCTTGCGGGCTGTTTGGCCGGCGGCAAAATCATAAGCTGCGATGATGGCCTCGGGACGAAAGTCACGCGAACCCAGTCCATACACTCCGGAAAGAATTTGTGGCATCTCTTTGGATGGGTCGAGTTTTTCAAGATCGTGGTATTGATTTGTGAAAAAGTTGCTGGTCGCTTTGCTCAACGTCACCTTGATGTCGCGGGTCAGCGGGTTGTCTACGGAAAGCGGCTCATCGGTTCGTTCCAGAACGAGCACCCTTTTCTTACCCCGCAAGGCTTTGATAATGGCGTTTTCAGGAAACGGCCGCAGCACGTTTACGTGAATCACCCCGACTTCAATTCCTCTTGTATCTCGCAAGTAATCGATAACCGCTTCGATGTTTTCAGCCGCGCTGCCTATCGCCACAAAAACAGTGTCTGCTTCTTCACAGTTGTACTCTGAAATGAGTCCGTAATGTCGGCCTGTGAGCCGGCCAAATTCTTTGTAAGCTTGTTCAAAAAACGGCAGGATCTCTTCGGAAAAATTATTTCTGCGCGCGGCCACGCCGTTCATGTAATGCTCTTGATTCTGTACCGGGCCCAGCAAGATCGGGTGTTTGAGGTCGATCATCGCCGGAACACGCCTTCTGTTCGGCCCAAATAAAATACGCTGGGCTTCCGTCGGACATTCGATGAAGTCGTCTTTCGCCCCCAAAAACTCGCGGATAAGGCCGGGTTCCGGCTTGAGAAAAGTTCGCTCCAAATGTGTTGTGAGGAATCCATCCTGGGCATTGATACCCGGATTGAGACTGAGCTCGTTTACTTTGCGTAAAATGATCGCTTGATCGACGGCTTGTTGCGCATTTTTTGCGAAAGTAATATTCCACCCGGTGTCCAACGCCGCGTACACATCGTCATGGCCGCAGTGAACGTTCAAAGCATGTTTGGTCAGAGCCCTGGCGCCGACCTCAACGACCATGGTACTGAGTTTTCCCGGGGCATGATAATACTGCTCCAGACCATAAACTAAACCTTGACCGGAAGTAAAATTGACCACCCGTTTGCCGGTTATGGACATGGCGATGGCGCCGCCTTGGGCTGCATGTTCGCCTTCCGTTTCGATCGCGGTGAGGGATTCTCCAAACGCTGTCAATTGACCTTTTGCATACAGGAGCTGATAATTCTCTCCCATTTCAGTAGAAGGTGTGATGGGATAAAAAACGCCCGCTTCTGCAATTAAGGCCTCCGTGTTTGATACCAGTTGATTTCCATTGGTTGTAACCCAACTACCCGGATATTTAGGGTTTGAAGAGCCGTTTCTGTCTGAATTTTGCATGTATTTCACTCCATACTCTTGATGACTCATAGATGTTTACCTGTTACCCTTATTCCTGTTATTATGCGTAAATTGAATACCGTTTCGCTCATAGCGAAGTCGAATCTATGAATTTTTGCTCTTTATGTCAATCGAAAAATGAAAGTTGTGTATCTTTTTTCATCTTTATTATTGAGTGAAAAAAACTAACCGTTTGTGATAACATTCACAGATTTATAAGGTTATCGGTAAAAAATGATACGCGCCTGAGAGAAAAGTGCTGGAAATGATGTCTTAAATGTTTAGATAGTGTTTGAACGAAAACTTGATTTTTGATGTCTTTGCGAGCGCTTCTCAGCGAA
>JBHHWX010000467.1:0-4931 GCA_046756745.1 bacterium
GTGATAATAAGTCATGATTGGCTCTTAGCGAAGGTGTCCCGCCGAGCGGTTGTACTCCGGATCAGCGTCCGAAAACCCTCGGCGAGACGCCTTCGGGAAGAGGTTTTTAAGTCGCGCATTTTTCGAGTTTTCGGTCAATTACTGTACGAATCAATGACATTACAGTACAAAATCAATCTGAGCGAGGAGCGTTTTTAAATGAGACAAAATAACCGAAAATGTTTTCCTCTATTAGTAGAAATCGTAGTTGTCATATTTAGCTCCAGTTTTTTCGTGCAGGGATCGGAACACCCGCGTAAAGCGTTTCCTCCTCCAAAAGCGGTGTCCAGGGAATCGGAGCCTACCTTTGCTGACTTTGTCGGTTCTGAAGCTTGTGCAGAATGCCACAAATCCGAATACCAAGTTTGGAAAAACTCCACACACGGACGAGCTGGCGGCCCAGCCACCAACAAGACCGTCATCGGAAAATTCGACAGCCAGCCCCTGATTTTTAAGGATGCCAAAGTCGTCCCATTTACCAACAAAAAGGGAGAATTTGGGTTCGCCGTGGAACAGGAAGGATTTGCGAAAAAGTTTTTTCGGGCGGACTTTGTGGTTGGAAGAGGACATATGGTGGGTGGGGGTACCCAGACCTATTTTAGCCGGTTCCCGGATGGCACCATACGATTTCTGCCCTTCGATTTCATTCGCCAGGAAAACCTTTGGTTTGGCGAAACCAAACACGCGCAGGGCTGGATTCCTATCCGTGAAGCGTTAGCCATCACTGATTTGAGCGAATGGCCGCCATCTCGCATTTTAGGCGCCAACCTGGATTTCAATAATTGTCAGGAATGCCACGGCAGCCAAATTCAGACCCGCTACGATGCCGAAATGAAGCGCTACCTGACGGAATTCAAAAGTTTATCGATTAATTGCGAATCGTGTCACGGTCCCGGCAAACGGCATGTTGAGCTTGCGAAATCCGGGAATGTGGAGACTCTCGAGGACATCGGCATGAAAGCCCTGTCCACACTGAGTAAAGATGCCTCGCTCGAAGTATGCTTTCGCTGTCATGCCTTAAAAGACGTCCTCGAGGCCGGATATTTGCCCGGAAAGGTTTTGCCGCTTTATTACTCGCTCAAGTTTCCGATGTTGGGGGGCAATCCGTATTTTCCGGATGGACGCATCCGGGCTTTTGGCTACCAGCAGAATCATCTTTATAGCGACTGCTATCTCAACGGCTCCATGACATGCGTAGATTGTCACGATCCGCATTCCCAAACATACCGCGATGTCAACGGGCGAGCTTTGCATGGCCGGTTTGACAACGGTCAGTGCACGGGTTGCCACGCAAGCAAAGTGACGGCGGCGGAAAAGCATTCGCATCATCCATCCGATTCACTGGGCAATCAGTGTACTTCCTGCCACATGCCCTTTTTGCAGCACAAGGCGATGGGAAAGTATTTGCGATTTGCACGCTCCGATCACACCATTCCTATCCCGCGTCCAGAGTTTGACGCTAAGTTGGGAGTTGAAAACGCTTGTAAAAAATGCCATCAGGATAAAACGATTGCCGAGCTGCAAGTCATAACCGAAGAGTGGTACGGTAAACTCAAACCTCACAAACCGGCGGTCGCCAGTCTGCTGCAAGCTGAAAAGAGCTCCTATCGATTACAAGCAGTAGATTTGTTGTCGGCATCACCGACCGATCATCCGATGGCGCACATGGCCGCTTTGAGTTTTTACTTGCAAAGATATGTGCGGCCGGATATGCCGGCTCTGGATCCCGCAATCGTTGCCAAATTGCAGAGATTGTGCGAGGCCGAGGATCTGGATTTGCAAGCGCTGGCGCTGGCGAGTTTACACTTTTCACAGGATAAAAATGACCAGGTTCACAATTTTCTGGTCGAGAAAGTGAAGTCATTAGATTCCGATGAAATGCTCGTTCGCAAAAGATGGGCCGTGGCGCTGGCGTTTATAGCCAAGCAATATCGTGAAAAGGGCGAGCTCGGACCTTCGATTTCGGTTTATGAGAAAGCGCTGGAAGTCACGCCTGAGAATGCTGACATTCTAGTTAATTTGGGCATCGCTCATCGGGATAATCAGGACTTTAATCGGGCGTTGGCCTGTTTCGAGAAAGCTTTGCATCTAAAGCCATCCGGTGCCACGATCTGGGTGAACCTGGGCTTGGTTTATCAGCGGATGGGTGATGCAGCCGCTTCCGCTGCCGCCTACAAAAAAGCCATCGACATCAATCCCTGGAACGCCAAGGCGTATTTTAATTTAGGAAATCATTACTACAGAATGAATGATTTGCCTGCTGCCCTGGCTTCGTACAGTCAGGCGGTTGCAATCGACCCGAATCTGGCTTTGGGGTATTTTAATCTCGCTCGCGCCTACATAAAAACAAAGGAGCTGCGGAAAGCGCTGCTGTCGGTTCGGGCAGGACTGCAATACGATCCGAATAATCAAAGCGCGAAAAACATGCTGCACGATCTGGAGGCTTATTTAAATAGGTGATGGATCGTACCGCAAACGTCTCGTTTGCAGGGCGTTATTTTAGCTCGGGTCGGAATGTTAAGAACCCGAATGATCAGAAAGCACGGATTTAAAAACAGGCTTCGACAGAATCCGGCTTTCCGATTATCCGTGTTATCGTTCCCAGGAAGGCTCATTAATGGTACTGTCAGGCAAACGTCTGATCTCGTTTGCAGGGTACCCAGAAAAAACAAACGCTGAGTTGTGCATTTGCAGGGAACAGGCATGCCTGTTCCCTGCAAATTGCAACAAAAACGAGCGACACGGATCGTCTGTGGAGCTATTCTTGAAGTCAAGGACTCCGTCTTTTCCGACGCTGAGAATACACCCTAATTGCTGCTAACGGCAGTAAAAAGAACGCTATGTTGGCGCCAGCATTGACGGTCGTATCCAACCCAGGACTCCCGAGCGATAAAACAGCAGCTTGCTGACCGCAGCCGCCGCCAGGTGGTGGCTCGACTGCAGCGATGGCAAAGGTGATTTCTCTACCGGTTGTTTCGTTACCATCGTTGTCTGTCGCCTTGACAAAGTAGGTAATGTCGCTTCCTAAGGATTGACCTGGAATCTCGCCACGATAATGATCATTGCCGACGGCGTTCATGCTGGTTGTGACGGCGTTTTGGCCGCTCACCTGAAAGGTCAAAGTGGCTGCCTGAATGTTGATCTCATCCACGATATCGGCGTCGACTTGATACGGCCCCTGTTCATCTGTGGTATTGTCTAAGCGCCGGGTGTGAATAATGGGATTCGTCGAAAGGGCGTTGTTGACATTTAGCCTGCCGCCGGTAGCCACCGCATCTGCAAAACTGCTGTTGCGCTCCACAGACCCGAGCAGCCTGATTTTGGTGTGGTTCATGGATCTCCCTGGGTACTGCGCCATGACCAGCGCTGCCGCACCCGACACATGAGGCGTCGCCATAGAGGTACCGTTGAAGCTGTTGTAGCTGCCATTTGAAACCGTACTGAGAATATTCGTTCCCGGCGCCGCCAGATCCACGCTGTGAAGTCCGGTGTTGGAAAAACTCGCTAGCCCGTCATTCTCCGTGCTGGCAGCGACGGCAACAACATTTTCGACTTCATAGCTGGCGGGAAAACTCGGGAAGGTATCGTTGTCAGAACCGGCGTTTCCCGCCGCCGCCACGAACAGCACGCCCTGATCATTGGCGAACCGAATGGCATCTTCCAATGCCTGTGAGCGCCCGCCGCCGCCCCAACTGTTGCTGAGAACTTTGGCTCCCATATTGGTTCCATAAATGATCGCATCGATGGCATCCCCGGTATTGCCGCTGCCGTCGCCTCCTAAGAACTTCAGACCCATCAACGTCACGTTCCAATTAACGCCAACCACGCCCTTACCGTTGTCGCCTGCGGCGCCGATGGTTCCGGAAACATGGCTGCCGTGATCGTTGTCGTCGCGTGGGTCGTTGTCATCGTTGAAAAAATCCCAGCCGTGAACGTCGTCGACAAAACCGTTGCCATCATCGTCGACGCCGTTGTTTTCTTTGCCCTCGCCGGTTTCACCGGGATTGCTCCAGACATTCACGGCTAAGTCCTCATGTTCGTGATGGATACCCGTATCGATCACGCCTACAATCACCGATTTGCTGCCGGTTTGAACATCCCAAGCTTGTGGCGCATCGATCATGTGCAAGCCCCACAATTCCGTCAGCCGCGGATCATTAGGCGTGGCCATGGTGTGGTAAATGTAATTGGGTTCAGCATACTCAATATTGTCGGCGGCATTGCATTCGGCAACCGCTTCCGCAACGGTTTTGGCGCCTTCGATACGGCATCTGAGCACGTCAATTTGGTCGAAACTTCTGTGTATGCTCAGACCAGCATGAGATAGCGCTTGGGTTACCGAAGTCGCCGATACCGTAGATTTGAATTTAATGAGGACTTCCCCTTCCACCTGAGCCGGTTCGGGTGGTGGCTTTTGGCCACATGAAATCAACGTAACTGAAACAAGAGCTAACGAAAACAGTAACACGATTTTTTTCGAAATCATGTCCTCCTCCTTTTGTTTGGTGTTTAGAGTGAAAGTTTTTGATTATAAGTTAGATGAATGTAGTCCATTGTTATAGACACTGGCAATCAAGGCTTTTCTTTCAGACTTTTTTATTAATTTTCAAATCTTTTCTCAAAGCGACCAATAAGTCCGACTCACAGGATGAGAATATAAAATAAAAATATGAGCTATTCAACTTATTTAAAGCTTGGTTAACAGCTTGCGACTCATTAACGCCTTTCTCATATCTGCGATCTGGCTCGGGCTCGTTCTACAGCATCCCCCGAGCAGACGCGCCCCAAGATTGAACCATTCAATTGCTGCTATTCCAAAATTTAGGTTCATCCGACTAATGCGTACTTTTGTACTTTTTAAAATAGGCGGACATGATATATATTCCAAGTAT
>JBHHWX010000468.1:0-4926 GCA_046756745.1 bacterium
TCTTTGAAATAATTGCCTATCTTGAAGTATATTTCGGTGCAAGGATAGACATCACTGTCACGCTTCAGTTGGGTTGACTTCGCCACGAATTATTACATCGATACTGTCAGGGAATCCATTATCATTTACCTTGGATTCCAAAAGCGGATGTCTTTTCTGCTTGTTTCCCATAGTAAACCTCCTGTTGAAAGTTAGAGATATTAGTTGATTTCTTAAAACCAAGTTGAAATAAGCGCCTAACTAATTGATTCGTCACCCCCACAATGTGATTTTGAGTTGTCTACATAATGGGATTTGAGATTTGTCAAATTGGAGACTGCAAAAAGGTGACCTTCTCCTGATTTTGGAAAAACGTTCGTTGCAAATCCGTGTATAACGTTTTAATAATCATCGCACTTTTCGGCAATTAAGAAGGTCACCTTTTGGATGAATCACCTTTTTACACCTACGTCATGTTAGCGGCCCGTGCTATGGCATGTACATCTGATGCCGCTGATACGCATAATACGCCGAGCACGCGCCTTCCGTGGATACCATGGTCGCCCCCAACGGTGATTGCGGCGTACAGGTTTTGCCGAACGCCTCGCATTCAAACGGTTTTTTCAAGCCTTGCAGCACCAAACCGCTGATACATTCCTCGGGTTCGTCCACTTTGATGTCGGCGAGATCGAAGATTCGTTCTGCGTCGTAGTCCCGGAATTCCGGCGCCAGGCTCAGACCGCTGGCCGGAATCTCTCCAATGCCGCGCCATTTGCGATTGCTGACTCGGAAGACGCGGCTAATTAACTCTTGAGCCGGACGATTGCCCTGCCGGCGCACCACGCGCGAATACTGATTCTCGACCCCCACCTCGCCGTTTTCGAGCAGTTTCACCACCATTAAAATTCCTTCGAGAATATCCATGGGCTCGAAGCCGGTCACCACGATGGGCACGTTGAATTCTTCGGCGATGGGAAGATATTCCTCCCAGCCCATCACCGTGCAGACGTGGCCGGCGGCGAGATAGCCCTGTACCCGGTTTGCCGGTGATGACAGCAGCGCTTTCATAGCCGGCGGCACCAGCACGTGCGACACCAAAATGGAAAAGTTCGTCAGCCCCTCGCGGTGCGCCTGCCATACGGCCATGGCGTTGTTGGGTGCTGTGGTCTCAAATCCCACCGCAAAGAAGACCACCTTCTTGTCCGGATTTTTACGGGCGATTTCCACTGCGCCAAGGGGCGAGTAGACCACGCGCACATCGCCGCCTTCCGATTTGATCATGAACAGATCCTTCTCCGACCCGGGGACGCGCAGCATATCCCCAAACGAGGTAAAAATGACGTCCGGTCGGGTCGCGATCTTTAAGGCCTTGTCGATCTGCTCCAGCGGCGTTACACAAACCGGGCAGCCCGGCCCATGCACCAGCTCGATGCTTTTGGGCAGCAACTGGTCGATGCCGTTTTTGATGATGGAGTGGGTCTGGCCGCCGCAGATTTCCATGATGACCCACTGTCCGGTGGTGACGGCATGAATCTCATCGACGATGCGCCGGGCGATATCCGGGTCGCGGTATTCATCGAGATATTTCATGATTTGCTTCCTTTGAGTTTCTAACCGCTGAGAACGCGGAGTTCGCTGGGCCTGTTTCGCTTAGATCCACAAAGATCATTTGGCCACGGATTAACACGGATTAAACACGGATTTTGTTAGCCTGAATTATTCATGAAGTTACTATTTTGAGCCCTTTCCTTATGAGTTGTCATTTCGAACCTGTTTTTTGGGCGAGAAATCTGTTTTGGCGCCGCTCTGTACATTTACAAGATTTCTCACCCCGACAAAAAACGTCGGGATTCGAAATGATACTATAAAAATACATTTTATCCGTGTCAATCAGTGTAAATCCGTGGCTAAATTATTGGCTGCGGCTTCACCGCGCTGGGTGAATCCGTGGCTTTAATTATTTTTATCCTCCGCGGCCCCCAGGGTTATCCTCATCTGCCAGCGGCATACCGAAGATGTCGGTTCCCTCCTCAGCCGCGGCCTCCACCAGCTCGGCCCAGACTGCGTAAGTCTTCTTCGCTTCTTCCTCATCTACAACGCTGATGGCGAAACCGGCGTGCACCAGGGCGTACTGGCCAAGCTCAATCTCAGGCACGTATTCCAGACAAGCCTTATTGACCGTGCCGGCATAGTCCAGGCGTCCCATTTTCAGTCCTGTATCTTGGTAAATCTCGATCACTTTCCCAGGTATGGCCAGGCACATGATTCGAATCTCCTTTTAGCCTACATTATTCATGAACTGCATTGACCGTTTGGCTGCTAACAGGCCGAAAGCTATTAAAAAACAGTGGATTATTGGATTAATGGAGTGCTGGAGTTTTGGGGGAGGGCGGCCACCAATCCAACAATCCATTCCTCCATCACTCCGGGAGCCTAATCGCATAAATGTCAATATGTTGTACAAGCACATGTTGTCCTGTTTGTGAATTATTCAGATTAGGTTTCGAGCTGTTCTAATTGTCGATCGGCGATCACGACTTGACCCAGAGACAGGCCGCCGTCGTTACACGGAACTTGTTTGTGCGTCAATACTTGAAATTTCTCCTCGCGCAGCCGGTTGAGCATATAGGTGAAGAAATAGATATTCTGAAACACGCCGCCGCTCAGAGCGACGATTTCGATCCCGGCAGCCTGTCGCGCAGAGCAGGCGGCGGCCAGAAACAGCTCTGCAAGCGTGCGATGGAAACGCGCTGCGATTCGACCGGTGGGTTCGCCGTGCTGCACGTCCGCCACAATGGCCCGGAACATCGGCGAAACGGCCAATGGCCCACGGATGTCCGTCGGTGGAATCGCTTCGCGGTACAGGTCGCGCTCGCGTTCATCGATACTCATCTCCAGCTCGATGGCGGCCTGGGCTTCGTAGTTGATCTCGGTGCGCAGTCCCAATAACGCAGCCACGGCGTCGAAAAGACGTCCGCAGCTCGAGGTGATCGGTGTATTCAAACGCTTTTCTATCATCTGCAGGATCAATCGGGCGTCCTCGTCCCGGACATGCGCACAAAACGGCAGTTTGAGCCGCTGCCAATCCTGACCGTAGGTCTCGAAAAGATAACTCAACGCCATGCGCCATGGCTGGCGGATGGCGGCGGCGCCCCCGGGTAGGGCCGTCGGCGCGAGCCAGGCAAATCGTTCAAAATGAGTCAAGTCGCCGATTAAGATTTCTCCGCCCCAGATGGCGCCGTCGGCGCCGTAACCGGCTCCGTCGAGAATGATGCCGATGGCGCGTTCTTGTTTCCGGTTTTCGGCTAACACCGAGGCCAGGTGCGCGTGATGATGCTGCACGCCCACTTTCTCTAAACCTTCCTGCTGCATGGCCCACTTTGTGGAGAGATATTCCGGATGCAGATCATAAGCAATGGCATCCGGCTTGATCTCCAGGATGTTTTGGAAGTGGCGGACGCTATTTTCGAAAAATGCCAGGGCAGCAGGATTGTCGAGATCGCCGATGTGCTGGCTGAGAAAAACCGTGTCGCTGCGCGACAGGGCGATGGTATTCTTAAGCTCGCCGCCGCAGGCGAGGATGCGTTTACGGGTGGGCTGCTGCAAGAACACCGGTCTCGGCACGTAGCCGCGGGAACGGCGAAGCAGACGCACGCTATGCGCAGCATAACGTACTATGGAATCATCGCAGCGCTGCAGAATATCCCGGTCGTGCAGCAGGAAGAAATCCGCTAGAGGAGCCAAGCGTTCGAGCGCTTCGGCGTTGTCGGTGACGATGGGCTCCTCGCTGAAGTTGCCGCTGGTCATCACCAGCGCCTGAAAATTGTTCCAAAGCAGAAGATAGTGCAGAGGCGTGTAAGGCAGCATGAATCCCAGATACCGATTCCTGGGCGCTACCGAAGGGGCGAGAGGGTGGCCGGGACGCGCCGGCAACAACACGATGGGTCGCATTGGTCTTTGCAGAAAGTCTGTTTCCTCCTCCTCCTCCTCAAGGAAACAGAATCGTTTGACGCAAGCTATATCAGGAGCCATTAGCGCAAACGGTTTTTCTGCTCGGCCTTTGCGCCTCCGCAGCTCCTGCACAGCGCAGTCGTTGCGAGCGTCCACGGCCAGGTGAAACCCTCCCAGTCCCTTGATAGCGATAATTCTGCCCAACCGCAAAAGTCTCACGACTTCTGAAATTAAATCTTCGCTTAAAATTTCCTTGCCCGCGTTGTCGAGAAGGCTTAAATGCGGGCCGCAGTCCGGGCAGGCGTTGGGCTGGGCATGAAAACGCCGGTTTGCCGGATCGTCATACTCCTGTTGACACGGTTCGCACATTGGAAACCCCGCCATCGATGTGAACGGACGATCGTACGGGAGACTGCGCACGATAGTGTGGCGTGGGCCGCAGTTGGTGCAGTTGATAAACGGATAATGATAGCGGCGGTTTTTAGGGTCGAAGAGCTCTTGCAGACACTCCTCACAGACTGCCGCATCCGGGGAAATCAAGGTCTGCGGCAAAGCATCGCACTCGCTGGATTGGATAGAAAAGCGCTGTTCGCCGCGCGGCGCCAAAACTTCTATTTGGAACTCGACGATCTGGGCCAATGGCGGCGGGGTTTGGTGGAGGCGGCTCCGGAAACGCTGAAGACTGTTTGGAGTGCCCTCCACTTCGATCAACACGCCTTCGCTGTTATTGTGTACAAAACCAGCGAGATCGCAATCGCGCGCCAAGCGGTATACAAAGGGTCGAAACCCAACTCCTTGCACGATGCCATTGACGCGAATTTTTTCCCTCCGAATTAAATTCATCGCAATGCTTTCTTTCTTGAATTATTCGTAAATGTGCTCCATATCTATCATATAACCTCAAAGGAACAAAGAAATATTAATCAAACGGAGTATTGGATTGTTGGAGTAATGGATTTTTGCAAGTTTACTCAGGCCTCTCTTACTCCATTAATC
>JBHHWX010000469.1:0-4908 GCA_046756745.1 bacterium
CACAGTTACGGGTGAAAGTGCAAAAACATATTATTTTTCTGCCCGTGCGTTATTTTGACAATACAAAATCAGGCGAGCTGGTCTCTCGTATTATGACGGATGTCGAAGGAGTACGGAATTTAGTCGGGACCGGTCTCGTGCAGTTGGTTGGCGGTGTGCTGACAGCCATCGTCGCCTTGTTTTTCTTGATTAAAATCAATGCGCTGCTCACACTCTACGTATTAGTCCCAATCATTTTTTTCGGATTGATTACCTTAAAAGCGTTTGGGTATATTCGACCTGTCTTCCGGGAGCGCGGTAAAATTACCGCTGACGTCACCGGCCGGTTGACAGAATCGTTGGGGGGCATCCGGGTCATTAAGGGCTTCAACGCCGAATCGCATGAAATCAATATCTTTGAAAAAGGTGTCGAGCGCATTTTTAAGAATGTGAAAAGATCTTTAACAGCTACGAGCCTCGTAACCAGTTTGGCGACGCTGCTTTTAGGCTTGGCGAGCGTCGGTATTATGTGGATGGGCGGCTCCATGATTATAGACGGGAAAATGACTATTGGCGATCTGGTACAGTTTATTCTCTTTCTTGCCTGGTTGATTGCCCCTATCGCCCAGATGAGCAACATCGGCAGCCAGATCACCGAGGCGTTCGCCGGGCTTGACCGGACAGAGGAAATTCTCAATGTCAAGAAAGAGGATGAGAACGGCGTGCGCACTCAGGTTCTCGATGATTTCAAAGGAGATTTTAAGTTCGAAAATGTGACTTTTGCTTATGAAGAAGGAAACGATGTTTTAAAGGAAATCAGCTTTGACGCCCCTGCGGGTTCGGTGACTGCGCTGGTTGGCAGCTCCGGTTCCGGGAAAACCACGATTGCCGGGCTGGCCGCCTCCTTTCTGAATCCCACAAAGGGCAGGGTTCAGATTGACGGGCTCGACCTGGCCCAGGTCACGCTGAACAGTTACCGCAGCCGGCTCGGAGTCGTGCTGCAGGATGACTTTCTGTATGAGGGTACTATCCGCGAAAACATTTTGTTTGGCAACCCGGAGGCCGGCGAGCAACAGCTTCTGGAAGCGGTGAAAGCAGCCCACGTTAAAGAATTCACCAACCGTTTTGAAAAGGGCTTGGATACGCTTATCGGCGAGCGTGGGGTCAAGCTGTCCGGCGGACAACGACAGCGTGTGGCCATCGCGCGGGCGATTTTGGCGAATCCGAAAGTGCTCATTCTCGACGAAGCCACCTCGAACCTGGATACCGAAAGCGAGCTTTACATCCAGGAAAGTTTGGAAAAGTTGATACGCGGCCGCACTACCTTTGTCATCGCGCACCGGTTGAGCACAATCCGTCGGGCGGACCAGATTCTGGTGATCGAGGATGGGCACATCGTGGAACGTGGCACACATGATGAGCTCATTAAAAAAGAAGGACGGTATCATCAGCTTTATACCTATCAGGCGCGGATTTGATGGCCATGACAAACCAAAACATCTATGAAAACTTGCCAGAAGCCATCTCCGAAGAGATGTTTGATGATCTTATCACAGGTGGCGACTTCAGATTAGAACGCATTCTTTCAAAAGGACAGTCCACTCCTCCGGGGGAATGGCTTGAGCAAGAGACTCATGAATGGGTCCTTTTATTAAAAGGCCGGGCAACGCTTTTGTTTGCTGAAGGGTCCGAAATTCTGGAAATGACAGCCGGCGATTACGTCCACATTCCGGCTCACACACCGCATAGAGTTGAATGGACCGACAGCGAAGAAGCGACCCTTTGGCTCGCCCTGCATTATTTATAGAATTACACCCAACGCTTGGGATAATCACTCCATAAACGGATAATTTTCCGCAAATTAAGGAGTTTCAAAGTACTAAGTTTCAGAATTTATCGGGAGAGCCGATAATTCATAGAAAATCAATTCATGGAGAGAATGCATGAACAAAGAGACGATAACCATTGTTTCCGGTTTGCCCCGATCCGGTACGTCGATGATGATGAAATTGCTGGAGGCCGGAGGCATGGAAATTCTGACGGACAATTTACGCACCGCCGATAAGGACAACCCGAAAGGCTATTACGAGCTCGAAGTCGTTAAGGAGCTGCAAAACAATAAAGCTTGGCTTAAAGACGCCCAAGGCAAAGTGGTCAAAGTCATCTCGCAATTGCTGAAAGAGCTACTGCCGAATTACACTTATAAAATCATTTTCATGCGCAGAAATATGCAAGAAATTCTCGCTTCTCAAAAACAGATGCTTATTCGCCGCGGCGAACCCACCGACACGATCAGCGATGAGAGAATCGCCAAGATGTTCCAAATGCATCTGGTACAAGTTCAGACTTGGCTCGAGAAACAGTCGAATATGGACGTCCTTTTCATTCACTACAACAAAATCTTAAAAAAACCTTCTGACTATCTTGAAGAAATAAACGCGTTTTTGGGACATTCCCTCGACGTCGCCCGGATGGCCGGCGCCATAGACCGTTCTTTACACAGGCAGCGTTCGAACTCATAATTGTCTTCCGGCCCCTGCTCCTCACAAAGGTTCGCTTTTTTACCCGGACCCCTCTGTATCTATCCGAATCGTATCAACACTACAGCGCGCGTTCGATCATTTCAAGATAATTATTGATTCGGTTCATTAATTTTCCTAATTTACGTCATGTTAATCGAATCCCTCTCTATCGCAGTTCCGGTTTCCGCATTTTTACACATCCGGGCAGAGTACCGTGGCCCCAGACGACACGTCTACACTTTCAAACCCGTGACCATACTGCTGATCCTTCTGATCGCGGCGCTGATTCCGAGTCCGGTTTCGTCTTTTTACAAAATCACGATCTTATGCGGACTCTTGTTTTCGTTGTTTGGAGACATTTTTTTGATGTTGCCGAAAGATCGTTTTGTCGCGGGTCTGGTCAGTTTCTTAATAGCTCATCTGTTTTACATTTCTGCCTTTGCTTTTACAGAGCCTATCGTTCTATCCGGAATAAACCTGCTGCCTTTCGTTTTAACAGGAATCGTTCTATTTGGAATATTGAAACCGCATTTAGGGAATCTAAAACTGCCGGTTTTGGTTTATATAATTGTTATTACGAGTATGACCTGGCTGGCGTTAAACAGATGGCTCAGCACAGATTCCCCCGGGTGCGTATGGGCCTTTGTCGGAGCCCTGTTTTTTATGGCTTCCGATGCCATGCTGGCTTTTGATCGTTTCAAATCTCCGTTTTCCAAAGCCAGATTCTTTGTGTTGACAACCTATGTCATAGCTCAGTGGCTTTTCGCATTTTCAATAACGTCCGGTTATCAATAATGAGAGGACTGCAAAAAGGTGACCTTCTCATGATTTTAGAAAAATGTTCGTATCAAAACTGTTTCACAATCAACAAGCTTTTGATCCATTAAGAAGGTTACCTTTTGGATTAATTTAAGGGAACAAAAATAATGAGGAGTGCAGACATGAAAATAAGCAATGTTATCTTTCAAAAATTAGGCATCGTTTTAGCCGGTTGTGGACTTTTCTTGGGGTGTGAAATGGTTTCTGCTTGCAGTGGCCGCACAGGCTCTTCCGCTTCCGTTGATCGCAATGAGTTCAACAAGTACTGGTACGCCGGCAAAGCGGAAATCACGCGCTATGCATTGCAGCAGGCCAGATACGGTGAGATCCGCAAAGGCGACGCCGTGCTCATTTTTGTCACCGAGGATTTTTTAACGGACAAACAGGTGAAGCATGAATCAGGCGATTCCAAGGCAAGCGCCTCTGTTTTAAAGCTCAACTTTACCAGAAAATTTTATACGGGTATTTATCCGTACTCAATGATGACGTCGGTCTTTACGCCTGTCGATTTCAACAAGTATGCGACTTTAAAAGTCACATCGACCTCGCAGGAGTGGTGCGGGCACACTTTTTTACAGCTCAACAACCGCAAAAACAAAATTCACGTGCAATTGCGTTCCTACTTTCAAAGTGAGGGCGACCAAAATTTTGAGATCGACCCCGCGTTTTTGGAAGATGAAGTTTGGACGAGAATTCGGTTAGCGCCTGAAGCCCTGCCTACCGGAAAAGTTGAAATGATTCCCGGGACGCAATTTTCCCGTTTTCGTCACACCCCTCTCCAAGCTGAAACAACCACAGCAGCTCTAACCACAACAAGAGACAAAAACTTATCCCCTGATGAGCTACACGTCTACACCATCGAATATCCACGGCTCAAGAGAAAACTGGCGATCACTTTCGAAAAACAATTCCCCCATCGCATTCTCGCATGGGAGGCAAGCCACCCGAGCGGTTTTGGTCCGAATGCGAAAATTTTAACCACACGAGCCGTTAAAACGCATTCTTTGCTCACAGATTACTGGTCCAAGAACAAACTCTCGGATTCACATTTACGCGATGAGCTGGGATTGATTTACTGAACCTGATGCGTCTGAGAAAAAAATGTACCGCAGCGGCCAAGACTGAAATATTCGCGCCAGTTAATGTGTTCTATCGAAAGGACTTCAAGTTGGAATTTCAAAAAAGGTAATAGTTCAACCGCTTTTTTCGGACGCTGATTTTTACTGATTTCCGCAGATTTATAAAAAGAACATGGATTTTGAAAGCAGTTTAATATCAACCAATGCCAGATGAAACAAGTCGTCAAAAAGGTTTTCAAGAAATCAGCGATTATCTGCGTTCATCAGCGTCCAAATTTTTCCTCGGTGAACTGTTAGCAAAAAAGGACATGACAAGGACATGACGATGATTTTAATGGCAGTGCTACTCTCACTCTTTACACCGAAAGCTGAATCGATGAACTCTCAACCCGGCATCTTGAATCAAAAAGCTCCCTCCTGGGAAGTCAGGGACTGGTTTCAATTACCGCAAGAGAAAACATCGTTGGATGTGAGCGATTTCAAAGACAAAGTCGTGTATCTTTATTTTT
>JBHHWX010000470.1:0-4875 GCA_046756745.1 bacterium
TTTTCCAGCGCTTTGCCCCGCTGAATTGCTGAAAAAATGCTCTTAAACGGTTTTCTAATCTGCTCGGGCTTTACTTCATCAAGTCGTTCGCGGAACCATGTGTCGGAGGGTGCACGTTGAATGCCATACAGCGAACGGAGGTTATACCTGATCGTTTCGTCATTCATTCCCTGATCAAACTGTAAAAGAGATGGATATTTCAGGCCAAACAAAGCGAGGCCAGACATTAGACATTCAGACAACGTAATGTCACTCCGGCTTTTTTTCGCGTCAGGAATAGCGTCAAAGTTTTTTCGACATACTTCAAGCATGCTTGAGATAGAGAGATGTTTTCTGAATCCATTTTCTTTCATAACGCCGCCACCTGCATGAAAAGTCTGCGAAAAATAATTTTCAAAATGTTACAGTTTAAGGCGTGGGAGTGCTAGCGGGAATTGCTGTATCGTCCTCAGCTCCTCCCGCTAACGCCCCCTCACGAGGAGTACTAATAACAATGGATATTTGAGCTCAAGAAGGCCTGTACTATTTCAGAAATAGCATCATATATTTCAATCATGTTTAACGACCAACACACCAAAGAAGAATATCAGGACAACCACAACCACTTAAGTCACGAGGTGTTAGGCGTCAACGTTGGGATCTTTCGGCCATTGATAAAGGCCAGATATATATCATCCCAGGATTCAACATACATCTCGGTAAAAACCGAGCGCACCCGAATCCAAAAGCGCTTGCGACTTTTACTCGCCTCGACAGCTTGCTGAAACTGTAAACAAACTAATGCCTGCACCTGATCAATCAAAAATGCCAGAAGCATTAAGTGTGCCATGACAGTTGAAAGGTGTTTTTTACCATGCCCGAAGTTGTGTTCGAAGTGATATCCTTGGTTCTTCAGTGTGTTGAACGTTTCATTCTCAATTTTCCAACGTGCTCGCCCTCCTCGCATGATTTGATAAATGTTTGTACGTGTTAAAGTAAAATCAGTAACCCAACTGAAATGCTTAATCCTTCCTTTGGGAGATGTCTCCCAGACCTCCAGGAAATTGACGTTATAATCAAGGTTTGACTCGTTCAGTGGAACCTGATTAATAAATCGAAATTTATAATGATTGCCTTTCCTGTCTGTTTTTTCATGCCAGGTGACTTCGCTTTTGTTAACCCAGTCAAACAGAAAAGCGTGATCGCCCTCTTTGGCTCCAAGTATAAAATTCATATTCAGCTTTCGAAGTGTTTGAATATGTGGAACATTTGAAGCCAGCCCATCTTCGATCACGGTCAGTTTCAGGTGTGGGTGCTCTCGCCGTAGATCATGCAGCAACCTTTTGGCTGCGTTGCGCTCGCAATCATTTTTCTTCACACCATCTTGTTTGAGAATTGGCTCTGGAGCGAGCGGTAAAACATGGCGAAGATCAGGGTGTACAAGAACCGCACCAAGCATTTGATGGTAATAGCTGATCGAACCATCCCTATGATGCTTTTCGCAACACTGATCGCAGTGGATAGAGTCAGAATAAAAGTAACCCGTACCATCAACAGAAAGTAAGTAGCTACCATCAATGAACCTAAAATTTTCCAGCGCTTTGCCCCGCTGAATTGCTGAAAAAATGCTCTTAAACGGTTTTCTAATCTGCTCGGGCTTTACTTCATCAAGTCGTTCGCGGAACCATGTGTCGGAGGGTGCACGTTGAATGCCATACAGCGAACGGAGGTTATACCTGATCGTTTCGTCATTCATTCCCTGATCAAACTGTAAAAGAGATGGATATTTCAGGCCAAACAAAGCGAGGCCAGACATTAGACATTCAGACAACGTAATGTCACTCCGGCTTTTTTTCGCGTCAGGAATAGCGTCAAAGTTTTTTCGACATACTTCAAGCATGCTTGAGATAGAGAGATGTTTTCTGAATCCATTTTCTTTCATAACGCCGCCACCTGCATGAAAAGTCTGCGAAAAATAATTTTCAAAATGTTACAGTTTAAGGCGTGGGAGTGCTAGCGGGAATTGCTGTATCGTCCTCAGCTCCTCCCGCTAACGCCCCCTCACGAGGAGTACTAATAACAATGGATATTTGAGCTCAAGAAGGCCTGTACTATTTCAGAAATAGCATCATATATTTCAATCATGTTTAACGACCAACACACCAAAGAAGAATATCAGGACAACCACAACCACTTAAGTCACGAGGTGTTAGGCGTCAACGTTGGGATCTTTCGGCCATTGATAAAGGCCAGATATATATCATCCCAGGATTCAACATACATCTCGGTAAAAACCGAGCGCACCCGAATCCAAAAGCGCTTGCGACTTTTACTCGCCTCGACAGCTTGCTGAAACTGTAAACAAACTAATGCCTGCACCTGATCAATCAAAAATGCCAGAAGCATTAAGTGTGCCATGACAGTTGAAAGGTGTTTTTTACCATGCCCGAAGTTGTGTTCGAAGTGATATCCTTGGTTCTTCAGTGTGTTGAACGTTTCATTCTCAATTTTCCAACGTGCTCGCCCTCCTCGCATGATTTGATAAATGTTTGTACGTGTTAAAGTAAAATCAGTAACCCAACTGAAATGCTTAATCCTTCCTTTGGGAGATGTCTCCCAGACCTCCAGGAAATTGACGTTATACCTAAATCCTGCATACAACACCAAATCCAATCAAGCCATCTGATTATGGTCAATATTTCAGGCCGATTTTTTCATTTTTACAAAAATGCAGATGATTTTTGAACCGACCCTTAATAAAATGACCATCAAATGGTGAAATAAGCCATAAATTCTATTTTCAGGACGAGGCTATCCATCACCGCTTATCGGGCTAATCTCAGTAAGGCATTATTTTGGAGCGTTGATGTTTATTCGAGAGCTAAACGCAACCAGCTTTGCCATGCTTGTGGATACAATGCTGATTCCGACGTTTTCAAGGTCAATTGCCTGCCTCCGCTCACTAACTTCCCGGCCACACGCAACATGAACGTGCGAAGGCTCGCTGGCTCCCAGCGGATTAACTGTTGATCACCGCTAACCAAAGCCATCCAGCGAATGGTATTATAGGCCAGGATCGTGCTTTGAAACAAAGCATCATTTGCCAAAAAACTATTCGTCTTGATGTGCGCTAACGCCATCTGATTTTTTGCCTCTTCAATCCAGGTTTCGCACGTTGCACGTTTCCCATACTTTTTGTGCGCCTGCCATGGTGTGAGATCCTCTGTTGTGACGTAACAAAAATAGTCGAATTCACGAGCATCCAAAAACAAACTGGGCTGTTTTTGTTTCTCATTTTCTTTCAATTGCCGCACCGCAACAAACTGACGCTTGCTTGACCATGTGCCACAACCATGACTAAATCGCGTTTGTTCCCATCCGCGTTTACCTGGAATGGGTTCCCACGTCTGCTTTTCAAGCAGGCCGACCAAGCCTTTAAGCTTAACTTTGACTAAAAAGCCGCAGCCACGCTCCTCAAGAAGATCAAACAATGCGCCAACAAAATAGCCAGAGTCACCACGAAAAACGATGCGCATATCACGCGGCACATGTGCCAATAACTCCTTCATAAACTCAACAACGCCATTGGATGTATACGCACTACCACAACGCAACCAGCCCTGAAGGATCTCCTTTGTTTCTGCGCAGAAAGCAAGTTGTGGATGATAGGAGCGCGCCCCTCTTTTATGTGGATTATAGCCTTTTTCCACGCCCTCTTGATTCCCACAAGCTGTTTTGACTGTTGAATCGACATCAACCCACATGCTGTTGTAAGGAACAAGCCTGCTATGGTGTGACTTCGCCAACTTCCATGTGCGACCACGCATCTTATGGTTAAACGTAATCATCTGGCTGGCATGAAAATTTTTAACCGTTTTGAAAATCCGCCCCAACGTGGTCGCATCCATCATTTTTCCTCGCCAACCTGATAATTTACGCAGCACATCATCACTCCACACGGCAGCGATTCCGTCCATGGAGCGTGCGCCAGCAATAACACCCAGAATACTGGCAGTCACGGCATCAACCAATTGATAACTGGCCTGGCTTCCTCGATCATGTTCGACGGTGCGAACAAAAGCTTTCGTAAACCTTAGGCGCTCGAGGAACTTCATGACGGGGATAACCCCAGCATGATTTGTGAGATTCTTGGCGTTGCTCTCAATTTTAATTTTGGGACTAGACTTCAGGTTTGATACTCGTTTAGATTTGCTCATGAAAAAGGTGACTATCCTATTTTGTTTTTGAGTGGATAACTCGTTGGATAGTCTACCTTTTTTATCCTTTTATGGGAATAGGATGCAGGATTTAGGCGACAATAGAATCGTTGTGTCGTAACGGCAATTGGCTGGAATCGGCCACCAATGCGCTTCTGTTCGGCCCTAGCGGTGTGGGCAAAACCCACCTGGCCGCAGCCATCGGACACGCCATGATCGAACAGGGCAAGCGCGTCATCTACCGTCATGCGGCAGCGCTGGTTCAACAGCTTCAGCAAGCAAAAAACAGCCTGCAACTTGAATCGACCCTGTGCAAACTGGACGCCTTTGATCTGATCATTATTGATGAGATCGGTTATGTACGCAAAACAGCCGATGAGACGCATGGTAATAATTCAGACCCCCTCCACTTTAATAGGCAAAGGTAGCGGAGGAACAGCCAATTCAGCTCTTTGATTTGAAATTATCTCAGCAAGATATTTCCACGGCGACTGGTTTCGAATCCGACAAGTTTCAATGACACTCGCAAGGATAGCAAAGACCCTTGAGCCTTCTCGGGTTCGTGTGCCAAAGGAAATCCTGCGCATAATCACCCAGTGACGCAAGGCTCTTTCCGCCTCGTTATTGGTTAGCGGCAAATGAGGGTGATCAAGAATGATAAAAATAACATCCCAATCAT
>JBHHWX010000471.1:0-4847 GCA_046756745.1 bacterium
ATTGTCGTTTGCCACCCTTTTCACCAAAAGTTTGGAAAGGAGCCAGCATAACATGCCGTCAATCGATGTTTATGAAATCAGAAGACGCGCCTTTGTTGCTCAGAAGGGCGATGAGTATGCCATAGAAACCGGCAGTGGAACGGGAAAAGCTCACCAGTTGGCCAAAAGCTTTGCTGCCACAAAAATCAAAAACAATGGGATGCGTGGTCTGGAATCACTTGCCTGGTCAACCGAGAGTGTGGCTGACATTCTCGATTTTATTCGAATTCGCGTTGGGCGGGATAAAGAATGGGGAAAGCAGAACCTTGGAAAAGAACTCTCCAACTTCTTGGAAAACATCCCGCAGCAGGGTGATTTCAAGACATTCGTGAAGAAATTCTCCAATTTAGATCGATCAAATCAACGTGAATTACATCTGGAACTGTGCAGGGTATTTATCAAACATCTGGTCGCCCACTTTGAATTCTACAAGAAGAAGGATGATACAAATGATAACGCCTGAGGGAAAAAAAGCACTAGATAAACGTCTTGCAACCTGGAGCGACGACAAACTCTCTGAGGCCAGGCAGTTTATGCGCGGTTTCGAACACCTGGTTGACCCGAAAGGGAGCAAAGATGTCACGAATTCCCAGCTCCACGGCCTGCGGACTCTTGTTCGTCATGCTGCCACATCCCAGCGAATACAAGAATTCATCTTAAAGCAAGGCTTGAAGGCCGAAAGAAAAAGGCATTCGGGCATGCATGAATTCTGGAATGCCATCGAAAAGCACCGGCAGGAGATCGACCAAGATGGGCGGAATCTCTGCTCGTCGGTGAATTCGAAATGGGCGCATGCAGAAGAGATTTTGTTCAGAACCCGGAAACAGATGTTTCTCAAATATCTACAGCACATTATCGCTGAAAAACTTATCATTACTAGCGAGAAAAAAGAGCAGGATAAGCAGCAAAAAAACAAGAGACAGAAAAAACACTACAACGCGAAATGGCATAAGAATTAAACGTTGGAGTAATAAGCTATGGCAATGAAAATATCTCGACATCTACTGACCGCACGGCATGAAATCCAGGGTAACTTGGTTCTCGACACCGCCCTCCACATCGGCGGCGGACGTGTGGCCGCGCGCGGAACGGATTTGCCGGTGCTGCGCAATGGCTACGGTGAGCCCTACATTCCCGGCTCTTCGCTGAAAGGGGCGTTGCGTGCTACAGTCGAGCGTATGATTCCCAATCTGAATCTGACGGCGTGTGGCCTGTTTAAATCATCGCAAAACAGCAATGCCACCCAAGAGGGCAAAAGCGGTGGGAATGACGATTCGCCCTGCCTGACGCCAATGGAAAAGGGGGATGAGTTCCTTGATGCCTACCGCATGTTGCAGGAGAACCTGGGCAATCCGGTCTCAACAAAGGAAATTAAGGACGCGTTCGAAGTCCTGTTTGGTTCTGAACCGCAAACTTCGAACGACCGCAAGGTGCAGGAAACCGACCTCATGAACGCGCTTGAAAAATATCAATGCTGCGTTTGCAAGGCTTTTGGCTCGCCCTTTCTTGGCTCAGTGATCTATCTTCACGATGCCCCGGTTGTTCAGGAGCAATGGCTCGGCCTGACCCAGGTAAGAGATGGCGTCGGCATCGACCGGGATAGCGGACGGGCCGTGCCAAAATTCAAGTATGACTACGAAATCGTCCCGCCCGGTACCGCCTTCGCTTTCTCGATGACCGTGGAAAGCGATGATGCAAAAGTCCTGGGACTGGCAGCGCTGGCGGTGCATGAGCTGCAGCAAGGCAACATCAGTCTGGGTGGTATCAAATCACGCGGACTGGGCCGCTGCACGCTTGATGAGAAAGCAACAGCGAAAACACTCGACTTCAGCAACACAGAAATGCTGAAAAATTACCTGCTGGACGTCGAAGAAGCTGCCAAACCGGAGAAATTGGTGGATTGGGTTCACGCGCATGTGCTCGGACTCTGGAACGGAAAGGAGAATTGACATGTTTAAACGCCTTCTCAATCAATGCACCATCGACCTGAAGATTCGTCCGCAGGGTGCTTTGTTGATCAAATCCGGAATTCCCCAGGTCAGCGACATCGACATGGTCTGGGTTAAGGTCATCCGTAATGGTGAGGAACAAATCTATCTCCCGGGGTCTTCGTTGAAAGGCATGATCCGTGCTCACGCAGAGCGTATCGCACGCACAAGCGTTTCTTTCGGTGCTTGTGATCCTTTTGGCAAGAAACACTCGGCAGATCCTTCCTGCAGCGATGCCCTGGGCAGGCTCAAGAAGGAAAAGAAGTTGGACGATATTGCCACCCCCGATGCTTACAAGCGTTCATGTCCGATCTGCCGGCTCTTCGGTAACATGTGGATTGCCGGGCGCCTCGCAACGAACGATGCGTATGTCGATGGCAAGCCGCCTGCGATCGAGCACCGGGACGGCGTCGGTATTGACCGCTTTTCCGGCGGCGCCTCCCACGGCGCAAAGTTCGAGATGGAGGTGATCACCAGCGGCGCTTTCAAAACCTCGATTCAAATTACCAATTTTGAGCTCTGGCAGCTCGGCTTGCTCGCCTTTGTGCTGCAGGATATGAAGGACGGTCTCGTGCGTCTTGGCCTGGGCAAAAGCCGCGGCCTGGGCAAAATCATCGCTGAAATCGATTCGATTTCCTTGAACTATTTTCTGCCGGACAAAAAAGTCTCGGAAAACGGTCACTTCAAGCTCTATGGCGCGGGAGCAATGTTCGACGAAGCCAAAAACTACGGCTTCGTCGAAAACGATGTGATCCAGGTGGAGCGACATCTCGATTTGGAAGACACCGCTTTTGCCCAATTGCGGCAAACAGTGAAATTCAACGACGATGACTTCCCGTGGCGCGAAGTGGCGGAGAAATGGGTGTCCTTTATCGATGGATATATGACTGATCCACTAGCACAATATCGAAAGGGCAAACAACATGGTTGAAACGCAGGATATCGACATTTACGTCGGGCCCGGAGATAAGACAGCCCTGGAAGAGACCATCGAAGCCTTGAAAAAGCTTGATGGTCAAATGTTCGCCGTCCAGGAATCGCTGACGCACATTTGCTTTCCCGAACGGGCTGGAATCGTCGCGGATGTGGAAAAGTGGCCAAAAGGCCGGATTTTTTGCGATGCGTTCGATTTCTCGTGGTGGCTCAACGAGACGGGATTCCACTCGACACTCGCGGTTCAAATTGACGCAGATTTCCCATTTGACGCTGAAATGCAAAAACGATTTCACAAATCTGAAAAACCACTCGATGCGTTTCAGTCGCGTACAAATTTGGATGAATCTGGTGAAAAAGCATCAAAGGAGTCCACTGAGGAGATCATCTACCTCTGGGCGCCTGATGAACGCCGTCTTGGTAAGCCTCTGGAATATGAATCTCTTGGTAAACAGCCGAGCAGCAAGAAAAATGTCCGTCTACTGGTTCGGAAATATTTCGACCAATATGGCCGCCTGATTTTCTGGCGGTACCGAAAAATGGAGTGGTGCACATGACAACGACCTACTTGCCTTACAATTTCGTGCCGTTTGGCAAGGCCGCCGAACGCCAAAAAGTTCGAACGCATGAAAAGCTCGAAGAGTTGAGCGGCGAATTCGTGTGTCAACTCGAAACGCTAACGCCATTGTTTGTCGCGGGGCATTATGAGCGCATCGAGAAACAAGAACACCCGGAGCTCTCGTTCAATTCTATCGGCGACGCTCCCATTATTCCGGGAAGCTCGTTGAAGGGCGCGATTCGCAGCATTGCCGAAGCCATTAGTGGCTCTTGCCTCACGCTTCCCCTGCCGCGCTGGAATCCCCAGCAGCAAAAGGAAGAATTTTCATATAAGCGGAAATCTGGCGGCTGGCAAAGCTTCGAGAATTTTCCGGATTTTAAGAAATGTGGCCATCAAAGCAATAGGCGTTTCATAAAAGTGTGCCCCGCGTGTCAAATATTCGGTTTTCTGAACAAGAGTGTCCATTTGGGCTTAGTCAACTTCAGCGACGGCAGAGTGTTCGGGGAGTTCAATTTTGATTGGCAGACCCTCGCCCCGACCGGTCAGCCAAGACCCGCACATACGCCGTTTTACGGTACACCGGAATCGAAATTCAAAACGCTGCGCGGTCGAAAGTTCTACTATCACCGGCCGCAAGGCATTCTGACGAGCTCGATTCGGAACAATCAGAATAAAACTGTGCAAACCGTCGAGACCGGAACCGTGTTTACGTTTCGCGTTTCATACGAAAGCTTGAGCGAAAATGAATTGGCGCTCCTGGTATTCGCGCTAGAGCTGGAGTCGAGCATGCGCCACAAAATTGGCATGGGCAAGAGCCTCGGCCTCGGGAGCGTGGAAATCAAAATAACCGAATGGGAAGAACTCGATTACAAAGCGCGGTTCAAAAGCCTGGGCGGCGGAAGCAAGACCTTTTCTGAGGACGCTTTACGCGTCGAGATTGACAAATACAAACAAACCTACAAAAAAGCTTATGTCGGTTGGCAAGATTCTTTGAACGTCCTTGCCAGCATTTTACATTGGGACGAACACAGCACGATCGACCGCCGCCACCCCTCCAATGCCTGGTTCAAGGACAACGGCAGCGTCATTCTCGAAAACGTCCCCGCAGACGCTTGGAAACCAGGCCAGGGGCCGCAAGCATCTCAGCATACGGCGCCTTCGTATCAACGGGCTCAACCCCGGCGTCCCGCATCGGAGACGGCGTTTTCTCCAAAGCATGACGCGGAGCTGAGAAAACTGCAAAGACAGGCGGAAGAAGCTCAACAGCAACAAGCCCTCGCCCAAGCATCCTACCAGCACCGCGAAGTGGAAAGGGCGCGCATCATCAG
>JBHHWX010000472.1:0-4844 GCA_046756745.1 bacterium
ACAACTGCTCCAACGGAGCCACCTTTTCGCAGTGCTGTCTGCGAAAAGGCTTAGTGACTTTGCCTTGCTTTTAGAGGCCGGTTCGCAGCTTGATATATCGGTGTATGGACTCAAATATGGAGATGGATGAGTGAGAGCGCTTGTTACTGGAGGCAGAGGATTTATCGGCAGTACACTTATTGAGCATTTGATCGCCCAAGGCTTTGATGTGACGTGTTTACTGCGTCACTCCCGTAAAGGATTGGGCTGGTTAGATGGAGTACACTTTGATCATATCGAGGGAGATCTTTCCAACCGCACGGCTTTAAAACAGGCTGTAACGGGAGTTGATTATGTTTTTCATCTTGCGGCTCTGACCAAAGCGTATAAACAGGAGGAGTTTATACGCGTTAATGTTGAAGGAACAAAATCTTTACTTCAAGCGATTGGTGAGAACAATCCAAAGTTAAAAAAATTCATTTTGGTGTCCAGTTTGGCTGCTGCGGGTCCGAGTATCAGCGGCCAATCTCTTTCTGAGGAAGATAAGAGTTTTCCGATATCGAACTATGGGCGCAGCAAACTCGAAGCTGAAAAAGCCACACTATCCTATGACTCCGAATTTCCTGTCTGTGTCGTTCGACCTCCGGCTGTTTATGGGCCGCGCGATAAAGATATGTTCACAATATTCAAAATGACCAAACAAGGCTGGCTTCCAAGACTGGGGGGCCGTATGAGAGTCGCCAGCCTTATCCATGTTGACGATTTGGTCAGCGGCATCAGGCTGGCCGCCTGTAACCCGGTGTCAAACGGCCAGCTCTACTATCTCAGTAACGAAGATGATTATGCTTGGGAAGAGGTCGAGTCTCTCGTTGCTGAGCTCATGGGAACATTCCCTAAAAAAATACAGATACCGATCGCGTTCGCTTTTCTTTTTTGTTTGAGCTCGGGTTTGATAAGCCGTGTCACAAAACGACCGGCATTATTCAACTTAGATAAGTATCGCGAGCTCAAAGAGACGCATTGGATATGTAATAGTGCAACAGCGAGGCAAGAACTGGGATTTCAAACACGTTATTCGCTTAAGGAGGGGTTCATGCAAACGTTGGAATGGTATCGGGAGCACGGTTGGATTTGAGATGTTATTCTAACAACCGGATCAATTTATTTTCAAGCGCCTGGTAGTAATGTTCTGTATGGCCGTTTCCGCCGAACTTGATATAATCCTCGTAAGCCAGATATCTTTTTGCGTCAATGTAGGTGATGATCTCCTCTTTATTTAAAATCGGCCAATACAAGTAGAGTTTGTTTTTTCTGTTTTTCGGACTGAGCTCAATTTGCGCAATTCCGAAAAGACTGAATTCATGCGACGGAGAAATTTTCTTGCGTTGTAATAACCCCCGCCGGGTCATTTTTTCAAGGATGGCGCTTAAATCTTCCGATGTCACACGCCAAACCGTGTCCAGATTGACGTATATTTCACTGGAAGTGATGGCGTCTCCTTTTTCCCACAGATCCTTTAAAACAGCAATTTCCAGATTCGTTGGCATGACCATTTCAGCGCCATGTGCTTTTTTTATTTTCGATTTGTAAGAATCCACTAAAGACCGGAGCATGTTGTTTAGCGAGGTTGTTGGGGGGACATCGCTGAATCGGCGCCGCAGCTCATCGCCTAAGGGGTCCGGACCAAAAGGGATGATATCTTTCAGCTCATCAGGCTCTAAAAACAACGATATGTTCGGATTGGCTTGAATCTCGAAATCCAACTGTGTGTCGTTGAGTACCGAGGCGATCACTGTTGTGGCTCTATCGAGAAATTCGTATTTACGCACAACATGCTGTTTTGATTCTTCGGTTTTCCCGGTTAAGATTTCAGCAGCATTGATTCGTTGATTTATGGAGTCTTTTGTGGTTGCTGTAGGTTGGGCGACTGAGATCGAGTAGAAAAGGAACAGAAACAATATGCCTGTGAATTGGGTTGTACTTGAGGTTCGTCTCCCCTGGGTCATTTCTGTGGCCATTGTTTCTCGATTGATTTTCAGTTATTTTCAACAACAACCAGGAGAGGAATGTTCCCTTATGTTTCATCAATATTGGCTTGACATTTAGTGCTTTTTTTAATAAACTCCGCGTGATCAATTTAAGAGATTTCCCAATGGATAACAAAAAATATATTGTTCTTACCGCTTTTGGTAAAAATCAGCCTTATCTCATAGCCGATATCTGTGCCGTGGTCACAGACTCAAAGCTCAATATTGTTGCTGTTGAGCAAAATGCTCTCCACGGTCTTTTTATTTTATTTATGGTTACGGAACCTGTGAGCTCAGACGACCCGGCGTTACAGGCTCATAAAAGATTGCAGGTAAATGCTCAAAAGCTTCCTTTAGATGTGAATGTCGACTTAGTCGAGGCCGCAACAGCGCTCAAGTCTGTCGAGAAATCCTTACAGGTTTTTACAATCATTGGGCGCGATAAGGTTGGAATCTTAAAGGCAATAACAAACACTCTGGCCAATTTTCGTGTGAATATCGAAAGAATGCATCATTTAGCCCGCGGGGAATTGGTTGCCTTGGAAATGCTGGTAGACGCCTCCGAATTACGTGACCTGGCGATTCTTAAAGATGTCATACAAAGAACGTGTGATGACGTCGGATTTGATACGATCATTCAGCCGGACTCGCCCCACCGGCAGCGTCGCCGTTTAGTCGTTTTTGATATGGATAATACGCTCATCGAAGGAGAGATTATCGATGAGCTTGCCAAATGTGCGAATGTTGGTGAAAAAGTGTCTGCTTTGACACAACGTGCTATGGCAGGTGAGATCGAATTTGCAGAAGCTCTCAAACAGCGTGTAAAACTTCTTAAAGGCCTGCCTGTTTCCGTGCTTGAAGAGGTCGCATTAGGGATGCAATTGACCGCAGGCGCCTTTGATCTGGTCTCGACTCTTAAAGCCATGGGATTTAAATTGGCCCTTATCTCAGGAGGTTTCACTTTTTTTGCAAATAGGATGAAAGAAAAGTTGAGTCTAGACTATGCGTTTGCAAATGATTTGGAGATCGAGAATGATGTGCTCACGGGAAAGGTGAAAGGGCGTATTATAGATAGAGAAACGAAAGGCAAGATCGTGAAAGAACTCGCGGAAAGAGAAGGGATATCGCGCGAAGAAATTGTTGCTGTCGGGGATGGGGCAAACGATGAGATCATGTTGAGAAATTCAGGCTTAGGAATTGCCTTCAATGCCAGTGAGCTTTTGCAAAAAGTAGCCGATGGCAGCTTGACAAATGCGAATTTACTCGGACTTCTTTATTGTCTCGGTGCGACCGATCGGGCAATTCCCACATCACAAACTTCTGACAAATCAAAATAAACATGGCAAACAAGAAACAAAAAGTATTGTCGCACATTCCTCCCGTCAATCAAATTCTCGCTCACGCTGAGATTCAACGTTACGTTGAAAAATTTTCCCAGTCTCTCGTCGTTTCGATCATCCAGCAAGAGATACAAGGTTATCAATCTCATCTTTTAAATCAGTCTCATGCCTCCTATTCACGGGATTCAATTCAGGCAGAGCTTATCTCAGGTATCCTCAATAGTTTAACGAATCTATCGCAGCCAAGTCTGAGGCGAGTCATCAACGCGACCGGAATCATTTTACATACGGGATTGGGTCGGGCGCCATTAACCGAAGAAGCGCGAGAAAATATCATAAAGGTATCCGAAGGTTATTGTTCTTTAGAAATAGATATTCCTGCCGGCGGCCGGGGTGATAGAACCCAACATGTCGAAGAATTGCTCCGTCATCTCACCGGTGCAGAGGCAGCCTGTGTGGTGAATAACAATGCGGCAGCGGTCATGTTGACGCTGAATACGTTATGTTTCGAAAGAGAAGCCGTGATCTCACGTGGCCAGCTCATCGAAATCGGCGGGTCCTTTCGAATCCCGGAAGTCATGCAAAAAAGTGGCGTGAAAATGGTTGAAGTGGGCGCCACGAACAAGACCCATCTGCGTGACTACGAAAACGCGATAAATGATAACACCGGTTTGATTTGTATTGTTCATCCTTCAAATTTTCGCATAAAAGGATTTACCACTGAGCCTGAGCTTGCTCATCTCGTCGAATTGGGGAAAAAACAGGGTCTCCCTCTTTTTCAAGATTTAGGAGGAGGCATCCTGGTGGATTTACGGGAGTTTGGCCTGCCATACGAACCCGTTGTATCAGAAAGCGTGCGTCAAGGGGTGGATGTAATTTCCTTTAGCGGCGATAAAGTTCTCGGCGGACCACAGTGCGGAATCATTGTTGGGAAAAAAGCGTATCTTGATAAAATCAAAAAAAATCCAATAATGCGAGCTCTGCGTTGCGACAAATTGATTTATGCCGCGCTTGAGCCCACTTTAAAACTCTATCTTGAGAAGGAGCAACTGCCTACTCGAAACCGGGTATTTGCGATGTTGCTGGAATCCGTCGACGGCTTAACAGAAAGAGCTGGACGGCTTCTAGAGCAATTATCAGGAAAAGCGAAAACTCTTGGTCAAATACAAATAGAAGAGTCGACGATTCAAATTGGCAGCGGGGCCTTACCTTTGGAAGAGTTATCCAGCAAAGCTTTGAGCCTGCAATGCGCCGACATCACAACGCAAAGTTTAGCAGAAAAATTCAGGATGTATGATCCTGCAATTATCGGGTATATTCGTGCGGATAAATTGTTTTTTGACCTGAGAACCGTAGCAAGGAGTGAAGAGCCCTTTATGTTGATGGCCATTGAAGAAATCCTCACTCTCTCTTCAAATATTTAACTGTTTGTATCAATTTCGCCACGTGAACTCGGAGTACAAAGCTTTAGCTTTGCAATGATAAATCATTGCACTCC
>JBHHWX010000473.1:0-4819 GCA_046756745.1 bacterium
GCCACCAGGTCCGATTCCTGCTCCATCTGGATGTCGTGGGCGAAAAGCCAGAGCTCCGTGTGGCAGATGTGGTAGTAGTTCATCATCACGCCGGTGATGTTGTTTAATGTTGTTTTTTTCATTCGCTTTCCTTACTTTCAAAAGAAATCTCAAAGGGTTTTTCTATGCATACCGTAACACTGCAATTATCAGATGAACTGGTTAAGTTGGCCAAACTAAAACGGGAACACCTTTCACGTGACGCCCTGAAGTTGCTGGTCTTAGAGTTGTACCGCGAAGAAATAGTATCCTTAGGCAAAGCCGCCGAACTTTGTGGGCTTTCGCTATCCGAGTTCATGGAATTTTCAGCCTCCCGGAAAGTACCGCTGCACTATGGGAAAACAGAACTCGAGCAGGACCGTCAATATTTTGCAAAGATAGAAAAGTGATCGTTGTTTCAAATGCTTCTCCCCTCATTAGCCTTGCCAAGATAAAACACCTCGACATCTTAGAAAAACTGTTTTTATCCATTCATATCGCCACCGAGGTTTTTGAAGAAGCGGCCTCGACCGGCCCGGGAGCCGCTGAAATCGCTGCGGCGGATTGGATCAGCACCGTTGAATTGGCAACGCCATCTCGGTTGCAGGAATGGCGTTCTCAATTGAATCTAGGCAAAGGTGAGCTTGCCACCATTTTGCTTGCTAAAGAACTTTCTGCCGATTTGGCCATTATCGACGAAAAGAAAGCACGGGCCTTGGCGCAAGAAAACCGGCTCGCTGTCGTCGGCAGTATCGGCATTCTCGAAGAAGCTTACCGTCGTCACCATATCAGTAATTTGCGAACCTGCTATCAAAAACTTCTTGCAACGGGCACGTACATCGCCCCGCGTCTGTTGGACGCAAGTCTGGAATCGTTTGGGCTAGAGATTTTGTAGAATCGACAGGCCGGTCACAAAAACGCTGGCCCATTGAGATTTTCAGTAAGCAACCCATCTTTGTAATCGTAAACTTCCTGCCAGTTTTCTAGGTAAATCATGTCGTATTTCTTCGAACTCTCACCGTCGGAAAAACGGAGTAACTCTCTTACATCATGGGAATGAGCATGCATCGAAAACATAAACTGCGACATGATGCCATAAATGCGTTTCAAGTCCATCTTCTTTTCAATGAAATCCATATCTTGGGCATGAATCAGATTTAAATAACTTTGCCATACCCACCTTCCGCTGACAACATTCCGAGTATTGTCCCATCCCAGGTTGGCCAGAAATCTCAAGTCTGAAGAAGAAAAATGATGTTTTGGGATCTCAAGGGGGACAAAAACTGTTACACTTTGCTGGTCGATCAGTCGGAATTGTGAATTGACTTTGGTGAATTCCAACCGTTTTATGTTGTCTAAATAATCATCCAAATTGATGCAGTATTCCTCTTGATTGTCTTCGTTGATTTTCTCACAAACCTTTTTATACAGCCTATCGAATTGTTTATCTGACAATATAGATTTATATTCCTCCAAACCGATGTTGTCTCTGGTAATCTGATAGCGAAAGTCGCGGCCGTAGATAGAGAACGTTCTGTCCAGATCAAAGATATAAACACATGCCGGAGTTGGTGCTGCGTTACGATTTACCCGCCCTGCCAACTGCTCGTCGCTATCGATCAAAGAGCGATCCTTGAAACCGATATCCATATCGATGTCCACCCCTGCTTCGACGACCTGTGTCGAGACCAGCAACACTTTCCGCTTCTTTGACGATTCTTTGTGTGATTTAAGAAAGTCTATCATTTCGCGCCGCCGCGGTTCCAGGATTGTGCCGGATAACAAAAGTACCTCGTAGCCAAGTTCTTTTGCTTCGATACTGATTTCGTTATAAAACTCACCCGCTCTTTTTTTGAGGATGAATTCGACCACTGCTTTGACCCGTCCTTCATTCTCCGCTACATGTGCTTCACATTTTTCCAAAACAAAGTGAGCTAATTCAATCAAGTCCGGTTGTTGTTCGAGCAAAGAAAAATCAAATCGCACACGGTTTTTGAAGTTAGGGTTCAGAAAGTAAAGATTTTTGTCTCTAACAAGTGGAACAAAATCCTGCACGCCGCCTCGCATTTCCAAAAGATCGAGCTTAGGTAAGGTTGCGGACATCAGGATAAATTTGATGTTAAAGGATTGAGCGTAATTCCTAATGAAATAAGCAACCTTATCCCATTCCAGCGGAGGATACGATTGTAACTCATCGATAATTACGATCGAATTGGCCAACCGGTGCAGCAGATAGGTTTCGGTCTTGCCGTTGCCTTTTAGAATGTCGAAGAATTTGATGTGTGTGAGCAGGGTGATCGGGTAATTGACAAACAGGTTGTCGATGTAATTCTGTTTGTCCGCGCCGTAGGAACCGTCCTGGTCTGCTTCTCTCTTCGAATGAAAGCCGCTTCTGGAATGCAATTGAATCATCTCAGCATTGGAGACTTGCAGAGTATCCTGAATTGCCCGGGCAGTTTGTGTTACCAATGTTGTAAACGGGAAGACATAAAAAATCTTGTTCAAGGATGGGTCGGACTGCAACAATTCCACGGCAGCCCCGATTGAGACATTGGTTTTTCCAGAACCAGTAGGTGCTTCCAGGTAGAAAACAATTTCATTACAATTTTGTCGTACCGATTCGAGCACCTCCGCCAACAGCTTTTTGCGCAAGATATTCAGGTTGTCAGGGTGGCAGGTTTGCAGCATATGAACAGGATAGTTCTCAAACTGTTTCACGTCTCCGAACACCCCCCGGTTGTAATCTTTGCTTGTCTGAAATGTTGTGAACAATTCCTGCTTCTGTTTCTCAGAGAAGACTCCAAAGTCTTCAACCGTCAGTCCCATCGAATAAGAATTTGTCGCATAGTAATCAGCCGCGGTCAGCAGGGAATAATTTAATTTGAGCAGTGCGTAAATCGGAAATCTGGCTTCATCTGAAAAATAGTCCCGGCAGACATCGGTCAATTTTCTTTTGAGGTCATGGAACGCGCCGAGCAGAGATTCGCGCTCCCCCTCCAATCCAAACAAAGCTAAATACTGTGCAAGCGTCAACACGCTTTGCTCGTCAAACTTCAAATCGTTGGCAAGATACGATGCGTGATGCTTGAGAATCGGATTTGCAAACAGGAACGTCAGCGCAAACAGACGTGCTTGAGTTTCCTGCTTGAGGTCAGTCATTTCCTGTACTTCTCGTAAGTGCTCTACGATGAATATGAAGGCGCTGAGAATGGAATGCCGTGAACCGATGCCATTCTTTGAATTTTTGGAAAAACGCTCGTTTTGCATTTTCTCGACCTGGAAGTTCTCATTGACTTTGCCATAGTCGTGAAAAATAATGGCATTCAGAAAGAGCTTTTTGATGAAAAAGCCAACTCGATTATGGTCGTTCGATTCGGCTAGTGGAGAAACCAGACGGTCAACGACCGGGTCGAGATGGTGCACCTCGATTAATCGCAAGGCATATTCACTCACCAGTCGGGTATGCTCTGAAAGAAGTTCCGGCGGTTTTGAGTCATGCGTATGAGCTAAGTACTTTTGGTGATCGGTCAAACGATGTTCAAGGGTCGGCGGCCTTTCCCAAATCGTCATAAATGATTCAAAAGAGCTGGATGATTTCATCGCTATCCTTTAAGTGCCAAAGATTTTCAATTTGTGCTTCTTTGGGGAGCGTAAAGCTGCTATAAACGAACAGCTCTTTATGATACTGGAAAAGTTGTTCATCGAAGCCTACGGGCAACTCCTCAAAGCAAGCAAACGCTGGTTGGTAATCCGATACTGAAAACAGGGCCGGTGGGGTTTTTATCATAATTCTTTTGATGATTTCTTTGCCCTTCATAAAAATCGAGGCGATCTTGAAATCGCGATCAAATTGGAAAGGCTGGAACTCATATTCACGAAAATTCTCCCACGACAACGCGTGCTCGTTTTTGCCAAGATAGGGGATATATTCCGCTTCGCACTTGGCCAGACGGTCGCCAACAATGACATGCGAAGCATTCCCGTCTTCGAGCATCAGGTAGCAGCGAAAACTGGGGTGGATCAACATTTGTTCGCTTATATTGAGGATACAACCGGGTTCACGACTCGCATATCCCACACTATTATTATATTTTACCACAGTTTTGGAGAAGATGCCTCGTTCAGCATTCAGCGGACGAATCCCGATTCTGAGATTCTTGAGCTTTTGATAGTATTCTGGCAACTCATCCTTGCTCTTATAGCCTTCAAGTCCCGCCACAGCGCCGAGAATGCCAAGCAGTCCTGGTTTGTGCAACAGGTTGTAAGTCAGATAAATGCCTTCGTTGATATCCGGCTTCTTAAGAAAGCCGAAGCTGGCCTTCAAGTCAATTGAAATTAACCGTGCCATGGCGCATCAGCTCTTGTTTGTGATTAAATCAAGGCGTTTGACATTTTCAGGTAGGTTTCTTACTTCAGTCATTTCAGTTTGATAGAAGACCTCGATTTTTTCGGTTTGGTCCGCAACTTTGTCGAGCACGTTTTTCAGTTCGCCAAAGTCGATGACCACTTTCTGTTCTTCCCGGCTCACATTGATGAACTCCGTGAATACTGGCAGAACGGCCTTTGAAGATTCGTTGAGCTGTACCCAAAGCAAAAGCTCATTGTCAGTGCCTGCCTTCGCGGCCGAATCGTAATACGTGACGCCATTGCACAGGGCCTCCTTTAGCTTGGCGATGTCATCCTCTGTCAACCCGGTGGCGTTTTCAGCCAATGTGGTCATCCCATCGAGATTCTGGGGATTAACCGAAAAGTGGTGCACGTAATGCCCTTCTCTGAGTTTGGATTGCTGGCCGAGGGTGGT
>JBHHWX010000474.1:0-4800 GCA_046756745.1 bacterium
AGGGCAGCACCGCCCTCTACTTTCTTGTTTTCGGGGAACTTATTAATGCCGGAGCCGGTTCAGTCGGCTACATGCTCATGATGACGGGACGCCCCAAAATGAATTTAATAAATGCAATTATTCTGTGCTTGATGACCCTGGGCCTGGGACTCTGGTTAATCCCGCAATATGGTATATTGGGGGCCGCCCTGACAACAGCCGTTTCTGTGGCGATCATCAATATCTTAAGACTCATTGAAGTGTATTACTTTGAACGAATTCACCCCTATAACCAATACTTCACAAAACCTATCGTCGCAGGGGTGTGCTCTTTAATTTTTGTCTTAGTTTTCAGATATTTCATTCCGACGACGAACGGTGTCTATACAATGGTATCGATTTTGTTATTCGGTCTCGTTTTTATCGCGACGCTGATTTTTTTAAAACTTCAGCAGGAAGACAAGTATGTCTTGAAATTAATAACTAGAAAAGTGAGTCTGCTGTTCTAATGGATATGGGAAAAATTCGATTACCTAATTTTTTGCTCGTTGGCGCAGCCAAAAGCGGGACAACCTCACTGTACCACTATTTGAATGATCATCCGCAGATTTATATGAGCCCAGTAAAAGAACCTAAGTTTATTTCCGGGCAGTTTTGCCAGTTCCCATTCCAAGGCAAAGGTGATAACCTTATCGAAGAAGGAATTGTCAAGACTTTCGATGTATACGAAAACCTTTTCAGGGAGGTGGATGGGGAAAAAGCCATTGGTGAAGCAAGTGCCGATAATCTTTATTATTATGAGCACTCTATCAAATATATTAAGAAATATTTGGGCGAGGTGAAGATCATAGTTGCGCTTCGGAATCCTGTTGACAGAGCCTTTTCCAGCTATACTCATTTGAGAAGGGATATGCGTGAAGACTTAACTTTCGAACAGGCAATTCAAGCAGAGAAACAAAGAAAAAAACAGAACTGGGAATTTATTTGGTTTTACATAGACGTCGGATTTTACTATAAACAGGTTCGTGCATTTATTGATAACTTCAACGAAGTCAAAATTTGTTTGTATGACGATTTGTCTAAACGTCCAAAGGAATTGCTGACTGAAATCTACGAATTTCTTGACGTAGACAAAAATTTTGCTCCCAGAATCTATATCAAACATAATGTATCCGGGGTTCCGAAATCCGGATTTTTGCAAAGAATAATGAACAAACAGAACTTATTAAAATCTATAACTAAAAATTCTATCAAGCCATTTTTGTCTGAAAAAAGACAGAAAAACTTATTAGAGAAATTCAAAGCTCTAAACCTAAAAAAACCTCAATTGAATCCCAAAACTAGGGATTATCTAAGGAATTTCTACAGAGAAGACATACGGAAACTGCAGGATTTAATCCACAGAGATTTAAGTCACTGGCTAGGTCCATAAACAGGAGAAGTTTTTGAATCAAGATTGTGCAATTTTAGGCGCAGGGATGACCGGTCTTGCAGCCGGTTGGGCGTCGGGGCTGCAAGTTTATGAAGCGGCAAAAGAGCCAGGCGGTATCTGCTCCTCCTATTACGTTCGCCCAAACAGCAAAGAGGCGCTCGCCCGGCGCCCGGAAGATGGGGAGGCCTACCGCTTCGAAATTGGCGGCGGCCACTGGATATTCGGTGGCGATCCGGCTGTGTTAAAATTCATCCGAACGCTTACGTCGGTAAAATCATATTCACGCAGCTCAGCGGTGTATTTTCCGCGGAACAATCTCTACGTCCCGTACCCCATTCAAAATCACCTGAGATCTTTGGACAGGGCTACCGCAGATAAGGCCTTGCATGAAATGATAAATCCCCCGAAGGAAATTCAAAAGACAATGGCCGGTTGGTTGGAGCAGAACTTTGGACCGACCTTGACCGAGCTTTTCTTCGGTCCGTTTCACAAATTGTACACGGCTGGATTATGGAAGGAAATCGCACCTCAGGACCCTTACAAATCACCGGTCAATATTGCCCATGCAATCGCCGGTGCCGCCGATGAGACGAAACCGGTTGGCTACAACGTTGCGTTTGTCTACCCCCGAGAAGGGTTAAATACATTAGCGCAAAGATTAACTGACAAAAATCAGATCCACTTCGGAAAGCGAGTTGTCAAAATCGAATTAGATCGAAAAGAAATCAATTTTGATGATGGCAGTTCGAAAAACTATAAAACGCTCATTTCAACACTCCCGCTTAACAAAATGATGGAAATATGCGGATTACGAGTGGACGAAGAGCCGGACCCGTACACCTCGGTTCTGGTTCTGAATATCGGCGCAAAGAAGGGTCCGCAATGTCCTGGTGAGCATTGGCTCTACATTCCGCAAAGTAAAAGCCGGTTTCACCGGGTAGGCTTCTACAGCAATGTGGATTCTTCGTTTCTGCCCAAATCGTCGCGGGAAATGAACAATCTGGTGAGCATTTATGTCGAGCGGGCCTATGCGAATGGGCTGCGACCCGAAGAAACGACAATCGAAAATTATGGACAAGCGGTCGTTGCGGAATTACAGTCCTGGGGATTCATAGAGGGCGCCGAAGTCGTTCATCCTACCTGGATCGATGTGGCTTATACCTGGAGTCGCCCTGGTTCAAACTGGCGGGACAAAGCGCTTAAAATCTTGGAAGAAAATGATATCTACATGATTGGCAGATACGGAAGGTGGATATTTCAAGGTATTGCTGATTCGATCAAAGACGGACTCTCTGTGGGTACGGCCTTTAAAACGGGGTCTACTAATTTATCGTGAAATTATGAAAGTTATGGTAATCTTCGGGACGCGACCCGAAGCCATAAAACTCGCTCCTGTTATTAAAGAGCTGAGAAAATATCCAGATAAAGTCAAAACTGTGGTTGCGGTCACCGCCCAACACCGATTGATGCTGGATCAAGTGCTCGAGCTGTTTCAGATTCAGCCGAATTACGATCTGAATTTGATGCAGCCCGGTCATACTTTATTCAATTTGTCGGCGGATTCGCTCCGGGGAATAAAAAAAATAATCGACGCAGAAGATCCGGATTTGGTACTGGTTCAAGGAGATACTACCTCGGCTTTTATCGCCGGGTTGGCCGCTTTTTACGACAAACTTAAATTGGCGCACGTCGAAGCCGGCTTGCGTACCGGGGATAAGTTTCATCCTTTTCCCGAAGAGATGAATCGCAAGTTAATTTGCTCTTTGACTGACCTTCATTTTGCACCGACTGAATCAAACAAACAAAACTTGCTAAAGGAAAATGTCCCGGAAGATAAAATTTTTGTGACTGGAAACACCGTCATTGACGCTTTGTATATGGTTGTGAAAAAAGATATTCCACTGAAATTCGCCGGGGTGGAGAAGATAGATTTTCAAAAACGAATTCTACTGGTGACTGCACACAGGAGAGAAACGTTTGGAATTCATATTCAGGAAATTTGTGCCGCGCTGGCGGACCTGGCAAAGAGAAACCGGGATCTGGAAATTATATATCCGGTTCATTTAAATCCCAATATCATAAAACCGGTTGAACAGGTTATCGGTGGGATGCCCAACATCCATTTGATCGAACCTTTGGAATATGGTATGTTTTGTACTTTGATGATTAAAAGTCATCTTATTTTGACGGACTCGGGTGGCATTCAGGAAGAAGCGCCTTCCCTTGGTAAGCCGGTTTTGGTCTTGAGAGAAAAGACCGAACGTATGGAGGCTATCGAAGCTGGCACCGTTATACCTATCGGCAGAAAAAAAGAAAGGATCATTGCCGAGACCGAAAATTTATTAAACGATGATGCTTTATATAATAAAATGGCTTCTGCTGCAAATCCGTATGGCGACGGCCAGGCTGCCAGTAGAATTGTTGAGATTTTGCTGAATCAAGGGATCTAGGAAATGAGCGAACATCAAGAGATGCAAGATATCTCAGTAGTTCAGGCTACTAGATTAGGAAAGAGCGACAAAAAATCTAAACCAGCCGCCGTCAAGCAGCCAAAGGTTGCACTTGTGATCGTAAATTGGAACAAAAAGCAAGATGTGCTCGATTGCTTGCAGTCGATCCAATCTTTAGAATACTGCAATTATAAGACATTTGTCGTCGACAATAATTCAAGCGACGGTTCCGTTGATGCGATCCGCGAAAACTTCGCTAATATCAAAATCATTTGTAACCCTGAGAATCTCGGCGGCAGCGGCGGATTTAACCGGGGCATCGAAGCTGCGGGCTCTATTGAGCCGGACTACTTCTATTTGCTGGACAATGATGTTATCTTAGATTCCGGGGCGCTCAGCTCTCTCGTTGATTTTCTGGAAAAAAATAAACGGGCCGGAATCGCCGGCTCCAAAATTTACACTTTCAGCGACCCGGATGTGATCTGGTGCCTGGGCGGCAGAATTAACTGGTGGCAGGGAAAAACCATTCATATTTCAGCCGGAGAAAAGGATAAGGGGCAATTTCAAAAGCCAATCGAAGTCGATTACGTACCGGCTTGCTCGTTGCTGGTAAGACATGAGGTCGTTGAAAAAGTAGGCATGCTGGATGAGCGGTTTTTTGTTTACGGCGACGATGCGGATTTTTGCACAAGAGTAAAAAGGGCAGGTTATAAAGTTCTATGTGTGCCCTTCTCTAAGATTTGGCATAAGGCTTCGAATTCAAAAGGCAATGTGTCGCCATTTATTCTCTACTATTACTTTCGGAATAATTTGCTTTTCATGAAAAAAAATGCGCAGAGATTGCAACGGCAAATCTTTGCCTTGTTCTTTCTTTTTAAAATATTTCGAATGAATTCTTCCATATTAGCAGGTTGGCTGCTTAAAGGAAGGAGGCGGCCA
>JBHHWX010000475.1:0-4796 GCA_046756745.1 bacterium
GTGAAGCGCCTGAACCGAAAGATGACAAAAAAGCAAAGAGCGGAGCGTCATCTGATTCTTCCGATGTTGCAGCCGATGAAGCTGTTGCGGAGCCTGAGGCCGAAGTGGTAGAAAAGGCCGAGCAAACCGCAGAAGCGGCGGAAGCTGAACAACCCAAGGCTCAATCCGGGGAAAAGATGGACCCAACGGCTGCCGGGGAGAGTGAAGCGCCTGAACCGAAAGATGACAAAAAAGCAAAGAGCGGAGCGTCATCTGAGTCTTCCGATGTTGCAGCCGATAAAGCTGTTGCGGAGCCTGAGGCCGAAGTGTTAGAAAAGGCCGAGCCCATTGCAGAGGTGACGGAAGCCGAACAATCCGAGGCGCCATCCGAAGAAAAGATTGACCAAACGGCTGAAGCGACGGAAACAGAAAAAGCTGAGAAAACGTCAGAACAAGCGGATGACGCGACTGAAATTGAACAACTTGAGGCGACTCAGGCCGAAGATGGCTCTGACGGACTCGAAGCTCAATCCGGAGATTCTGCCGGCGATGAAGATAAAACTTCTGTTGAGAAGCAAGAAGGTGAATGAACGCACATAAGAATTGAGGAGAAACGATGTGGGCCGTTAAATGGTTTTTAGCAGTTGTGGTTATCCTTTTGGTTTTCGGGTTTGCTTTGCAGAACACTCAAGAAATAACCGACGTTGTCTTTGTTAAGAATGTTTGGCAGGTAGCAAAAGTCCAACTTTGGATGGTGATTTACTTGTCGTTTGGCTTAGGAGTTATCTTTTGGCTGTTCGTGTCGGTGTTTCAGGTTTTGCAGCTCAAAAGCGATATTCGCAAGCTTCATAAAAAGAATCATGAAATGCTGCACGAGCTCGAGAGTTTGAGAAACCTGCCAATCAGCGAGGATGACGCAGGTTTTGGCATCAAAGAGGAAGCGTAATCAACGCCATGGATTTTACTTCGGTACTTATTATTGTTATTGTGAGCGCAATCATTGCGATGATTGCTTTTCTCTTTTTCCGGAGAGGTTCGAACGACACAACTGAAGACGCTGCGGCGGCTGATTATGCCGACGCCTTGAATCTGCTCTTAGAGGGTTTGAAAGCAGAGGCTTTGAGTAAACTACGCGAAGTGGTTTCAAAGGACAGCAATAATGTCGACGCCTATTTAAAAATTGGCGATATCCTGCGCGAGTTCGGTCAAGTCCAGAAAGCAATCAATGTGCATAAATATTTGACCGTCCGCAGGGGGCTCACTCGCAAACAGAACTCTGACATCTTAGAGAGTTTGTGCAAAGATTATTTGCACGCAGAGCAATATGACCAGGCCCTGGCCGTGATCAGTAGAATCTTAACCGAAGATAAAAATATTCGCTGGGCCAAGGAGATGAAAATACAGCTCTACGAGCGCAAAGAAGAATGGCAGAAAGCCTTCCTGGCCTATAAAGATTTGAATCGAAATGAAACGGCTCGTACGCGTTTGGCTGTTTACAAAGTGCAGGAGGGGCTGCAATTAAGTGTCAGCGGCAAGGAGAAAGATGCCCAGGGCTGCTTTAAAGAAGCTATCAAGATCGCTCCTCAGAATCCATCGGGTTACATCAACTTAGCCGAATCTTTTGAAAAGGAAAATCGGTTGAGTGATGCGCTCGAGGTTTTGAAACAATTTGTTGAAAAAGTGCCTTCACATTCTTATCTTGCTTTTGAGAGTATCAAAAAGATTTTATACGAGGGAGGAGTTTACGGAGAAATTGAGAATCTCTATTTAGACATCATTGAAACCCAACCTGATAACGCCACAGCTCGTCTCTCCCTCGCTGAGATCTACGCGAAGAAAGGAAAACTCGAAAGGGCCATTCAAACCTGTTTGGGTGTGTTGGAAAAAGATAGTTCCAATATGATGGCCAAAAAACTTCTGGTTCGCTTTTACCACGAGGACGGCGATAACGACAAAGCGGTAAAAGAGGCGCTTGACTTGATCGATGAGTCGCTCAAACAACGTGAGTCGATTAAGTGCACAGCGTGCGGTTACGAATCGGATGAACCGTTTTGGAGATGTCCCGAATGCCTTGAGTGGGATACAAATTAGTTTCTGAACAAACACTCTCTAAAACCCTTACGCGCCCGTCACCGGGTGCGTTTATCGCTTTGTAAAAATAATAGATTACGACGCCCCGGGGAGGGGGTATAGAAGCTTAGCCGAAAAGTCCAAAATCACTTCCCGAAGGCGTCTCGCCGAAGGTTTTGGGGCACAGATTCCGCAGTAAAACTCGCTCGGCGGGGACGCCTTCGCTAAGAAAATATCCTTTTCGGCCAACAATCACGAATTAAAACAAACCGACTTTCGTTCGGGGATGCAAGTTATGCACAGAATTATCTTTTGTATTTCGGTTTTCCTTTTGGGACACGAGCTTGTATTCGCACAAGAGCCTGAAGTCGCGCTGCACCGTTTACTGCAAACCAGCGATGGCAGCAATGTACGAGCTCAAATCGAGCTCCTCAAATCAAGTTATCGCGGTACCGCCTTTGCGTTTTATTTGGATGCTTTGGCTGAAACCGATGCTGAAAGAGCCTATGAAAAGTATCAGAACCTTATTCGACAACACCGGAATTCAAGATATGCCGGCAGCGCGCTTTTCAGAATTGCTCAATTTCACTTTTCAAGAGGGTTGTATATTTCAGCAAGAAGAGAATTCTTGGAATTCGTCGATAAATATCCACGCTCTCCTTTTATTCATGAAGCACGGTATTTTGCCTTGTCCTGTCTATGCGCGACTCAGAGGGACGAATCCTGTTATGATGAGCTCAAGACATTTCTGATTGAGAATTCTCACTCTCCTTATGCGCGTCTCGCTAAAGAGGATCTGAATTCTCTGCGAATGATTGTTAAGAGCAGCCAGCGTTCGAACGGCGGCACGATGAGCTCACAAGGCGAGTATACAGTTCAAATCGGTGCATTTGGCCAAATCAACAACGCTTTGAACCTGAAGAGTTTTTGTCGCGACTTAGGACTTCCTGCAGATATTAGAGAAGCCAATATCAACGGAAAAACTCGATATTTGGTGTGGCTCGGTTATTTTGAAACGGAGCAGTCCGCGTTAACATTCGGTAAAAAATTCAAAGAGGAGCATGGCAAACCTTTTCGGGTTGTGAAACGAAAATGATGCTTGCGCCACTCATGTTATCCACGAAAATAGGGATCTACGACGTATCAAAAAAAGATTCATGCCCTGTAATCGGTTATCAATGACCGACTGTCTTGATGCAATTTTTGTGACTCCCTCAGGTGTATGAGTTTCTCCGTAAGCATTTCCTAAGATTAACCCGTCTCATCGATGATTCCTGTAGAAGAAGCGATTAAAATGATTCTTGCCGAGACCCACAGTTTGGGTCCGGAGAGAGTGGGCATTTTGCAGACTGCCGGTCGGATTTTGGCCGGGGACGTTTTTTCCGATATCGACATGCCTCCTTTCGATAAATCTTCCATGGATGGTTATGCATTAAAGCATCAAGATGTCGCCGGCGCGCCTAATGACCTCGAAGTTGTCGGGTTGATTCCGGCCGGTGTGTACCCGGATCTTCATCTTGAGCAAGGTCAAGCTGCTAAAATCATGACCGGAGCACCTTTGCCTTCCGGAGCAGACAGTGTGCAAATGGTTGAAAAAACCGAAGCGCTTCCACCGAATCGGGTGAAAATCCTCGAGCCCGTACAACAAGGCAAACACGTGGCGAAACGAGGCGAGATCATGCGCACGAACGCCAAAGTGCTCTCGAAAGGCGCTTTTATCACTCCCAGTATCATCGGCGTTCTGGCGACTGTGGGTAAAAAAGAAGTTGAGGTTTTCAAAAAACCGGAAGTTGGTATCCTCATCACAGGCGATGAATTGGTGACTGTTGACCGGACTCCCAAAGCAGGCCAAATCCGTAACAGTAACGGTTATGTTTTATATCATCAAGTTCGGGCATGCGGCGCTGTTCCTGAATTACTGGGAATTGCTCCTGACGACCCGAAGCAATTGACGACTAAAATCCTATCAGGGTTAAAGAAGGATGTTTTGTTGATAACCGGCGGCGTTTCCATGGGGGATTTGGATTTTGTAGAGGATGTTTTTGCCGAGCTCGGAGTCAGGATTTTCTTCGACAAAATGAATATTAAGCCGGGAAAACCGAGTGTGTTTGGTAAACGAAAGAAAACCTTGGTTTTTGGTCTTCCCGGTAACCCGGTTTCAGCAAGTACCATTTTTGAATTGATAGCCAGACCAGCCCTTAGAAAGATGATGGGGTTGACTCAGTTGCACAACATTCGGCAGAAAGCACGGTTGCAAACCACCTTCACAAGTAAAACCAAACGAGAGAATTTCGCACCTGCTTGGACCTCTTTTGAAAACAGCCAGCTCATAACCCGGCCTATTGAATCCAAAGGTTCGGCTGATGTTCTCGCTTTTGCAAAAAGTAACTCCTACATAATTATCCCGAGTCACGTTGCAGTTGTGAAACAAGGCCAAGAAGTCGAAGTTATGCTGCGCGACGAATTTTGGAAAACCTGCAATTTGGCCAACTCCTGTTGACTTAATCGTCGTTAACTCTCCATTTCTTGGGATTTGAGCTCTTTTGGATAGACCCCTGTGGTTCGCAAAAACTGAATCAAAATGTTGAGCAGTTAATTCCGTGCATGGTATTCTACAGAGTCATATTGTAGTGGAGACAGTTGGGAAGTAAACTACGAACGGATTACATTGCATTCTATAATGGAATTTAGTATCTTTGGACAGATTCGGAACAACAGATAGAGAGTTTACTTTGAGAGGTTAATAT
>JBHHWX010000476.1:0-4774 GCA_046756745.1 bacterium
ACGAAAACTCTCTAAAATGCTCAAGCACCCGTCCCCGGGTGCGTTTGGCGCTTTGAAAAAACAATAGATTTCGACGCCCCGGGGACAGGGCTTAGAGCTTATTTCTGAGTTTTCGTTCAATCAGGCGAAACAAAGTTTCTTGCCTTATTGTGTTCCCAAACGGAGTTTGGGAACAAGTTTTGCTTAATATGGAAAATGAAGATTCAAAAGAGAACAAGGAAGTTTCCTGCACCTTCTAAATCGAGTTTTTCCCAATCAAAACAAGGATTGATATCGTACATAGGTTTAAGTAGAAGAGAACGATGAAGCAGAAATATGCAGTAGGAATTACAGTAAACGGTAACGAAGTCCGTGCGGCCTTTTTGAGCTTGGTTCGCGGTAAAGCCAGTATTCAGGTCTTAGAATCTACCAAATTAGATGAACCTTTAGAATCTAATCAGGAGGCGGGTCAGCAGGGAGGCTCTCTCAATGATCTTGAAAAAGCGTTCGACATTGTTGAACCCCACATGGACACGGAAGCCAATGAAGAGAGCCCCTCTACAGACACGACGGCATCCATCAACAGCGTGAGCCAGATTTATTCTTTATTGGATCGTTTTCAAAATTTCAGGACGAGCGTCGCCATCAATGCTCCGGTTTTAACAGTAAAATATGACACGATTGCGGCGGAATCCATTCCGCACGATAAAAGGCGCAAGAAAAAACTGAAAGACCGAATCGAATTCTGGGGCAGCGAGGATGAGAAAGTACGCGACACCAAATACCTGAATATCGCAGAAGATAAGGTTTTGCAAGTCGATTACGAATATCATCCTCCGATCGTAGACGTCATCGAAGAAGTCAACCAGTTCCGGTCCGGGAAGCTCGATCTGGTGCTCATGGACACCAACGAGCTCGCATTAGTCGGTCTGGTCGCAGAAATTTACAAACTTAAAAAAGATGAGATGACAGCGGTTGTTTATATCGAAGAAGATTTCTCCCGCATTATTTTTCTCAAAGGAAAGGACATTTACCACATTACGCCCATCATCCATAAAGGCAGTATGTCGAAAGATGTTTTGGAAGTCATCTACAGCCGGATGATCTTTGCTCAGGATCAACACATGATTCCGGAGTTGAACAAGATACTAGTCGCCGGTCATTCTTCGAAATTGAAAGCGAAATATTATTTTCGGCAGAAATTTCCGTCGGCGATCACCGGCTATTTAAATTCAAAAAAGATTCATTCGAACTTGCGTTTCAAAGACCGCGGCCTGTTGTTTTCACGGTACGCTATCCCAATCGCATTGGCCTGGAAGGCTTTACAGAAACGGGTCATTAAGTCGAAAGATACAAATTTTCTGCCGGAATATCTTCTGGAGAAACAAAGGATTCCTAAATTTGCCATTCATGGCTACCTCATGTTTATCTTGAACGCATTGACAGCGTTCACGTTTACTTGGCTTATCGTTTCGAAAAATATCGAAATCAAGAAAGTAGAAGGACGGGTTCAGTCGCTGAAAACCCAAATCGACAACAACCGTTCTTTGACCGAACGTGTGCGCACATTCGATAGTCAAATCATCTATCTCGAGAAAAAAATCGCATTGGTGGACAGTTTCAGCCAGGGTTACGACGAGATGATCGAGTTGTTAAACACGCTAAACCGAGAAATCCAACGCTCCGGAAATGTGTGGTTGACGGAATTAAAGCAACAAAACAAAAAAGTAGAGATCAAAGGTATTGCCGGTCGCCGGGAAAAAATTCCGGCATTAGCGAAGGCGTTAGGTGAAGCAAACCTGAAAAAGGTCACTCGTTCTGAGCTCCACGACACAAAAGTTTTTACATTTCAATTAGACAAGAAAGTTGAAAGCACCGGTAAAAAGGCACGGTCGGCGCTTTTCGCTTACAAGAACGCCACAAATGGGAATTCACAGAAGAAAGAAAACCCGCCTGATGCTCAGAATCGCACTCAAGACATCCCTAAAGAAGCGTCTCAAACGCCTAAAAGCTCCTCTAATGATGCTTCTTCCAATTCAGCAAATCATGTCAACGCGGGATATTTATACGGATTACAGGTCGGAGGCTTTCCATCAAAAAAAGAAGCGACCTTGGCTTCGCAATTGTATTCGTCCAGAGGTTACTCTGTCGTCATAACACAAAATCGCACCGGTAACAAAAACAGCGGCGAGTTTAGTCTGATTGTGGGCGCTTATAAGCAGAAACAAAAGGCTGAGCGCGTTTCACAACAGTTTATGTCAAAAGCCGGCATCGAAAACCAGGTGGTCAAGTTCAAAAAGTCTGATTAAAAAAGAATAGGAGAGGTTTGTGTTTTCAAAAAAGAACAGCTTCATACTCATCCTCATTTGGATTGTGTTGGTCGCAGCCGGGAGCTTTTGGTATTTAAGTGATGCACGCGGGTTAGAAGCTGCTCATGTTGAGGAAACCATGCAAAGAGAATTGCTCTTAAAATCACAAAACGAAATCAAAAGGATGAAGGACGTCGAAAACATCCATGAACAGCTCAACAGCAGTTGGTTAAGCGCTCCCAAGCTCATTGTTTCGGCGGACGAGCCTTCTTTTACACTCTCTTACATTAACTGGATTATGTCTTTCAAAAATCTAATTATCGATTTCGATTTCGTTTTGAACGACAAACACAGAACGGGCGACTATATAAAATTCACCTATACACTCAATGGCGAGGGGCGTTATCATGATATTTATAAGCTTATCTGGTACCTCACGTACGAACCGATTCTCTATAAGATCAACCTGTTAAGGCTCCGTAAAGCAGCTTCCGACCCGGACCTTTTAAAGTTCACTATGAAAATTCAGGGGTGGACGGTTGCCGACGAATCCCAACTCAACGATGAATTTCCGGCTTTCGAAAGCAGGACCGAATTGCTGGCTTCGACAGTGACGGACATCTTTGAGCCGCGGGTCAAACCGAGACCGGTTGTGGCCAAACAAGCGAAGCCGAAAAAACCCACACTGCCCGCTAAAAAGCCCGGAGAAATCGATGTTGAGAAAGCAACCATTAAAGCGATTACCAACAATTCGGTTTTCATTAAAGAGGGCAAAAGTAGCTTGGTTGAGCTGAAACTTGGCGCTTCGGTTTATCTGGGAAAACTTATAGATATCGATCACAAAAGCAATGAGGCGGTCTTTTTAATCACGAAATTTGGCAAGTCTCAACAAATTAGATTGGCAATTAACCAACGGCAGTAATCGTAGCCAATCACAGGGGATATCACAGAATTGGCATATTTTTGACAGGATAACCGGATTCTCAAGATGACCAGGATTTCATTTTCAAGAATTTTATCATGTTAATCAGTGGAGGTTTAAAAATGGTATTCAAAAGAGCTTACAGAAAGAGTAATCCTGTAAATCCGGTTTATCCTGTTATCCTGTCAAAAAAAGAGTAATACCCTGTGATCGGTTACCAATAATCGAATAGAAAGTCGTATTTATTACAGGAAAGCTTAGTGAATTTGAACATAAAGTGGGCTCGTCTTTTCTTCTCATTGGTCATCGCCGTTTCCGGGCTGGAAGTCATCGCTCAAGAAAGCACTCCGCGCGAAATTCGCTCGGGTGAAACGGTCACGTTCGATAAAAGCATCCCGATGAAAACGGCGCTCGATATCCTCGCCCAATATAGTCAACGATATGAAGGTAAAATCATTATTGACCCGGTCGGTAAAAAGAGCCCGATTGGAGTGATGGTGAACAACATGTATTGGAAAAGGGCGTTGGAGTATATTCTACGGTCTAACTTGTTAAAATACGATGAACATGAAAAATATTATGAAATCATCCCGTTAATCCGGAGCCAGCAAAAGAAGGAGGAGATCGAACCCATCACCTCAAACACCAGGGAGGTGGAAATCAACGCCCTGTTTTTTGAAGTTGATTATCAGACCGTGGTTGAGGCAGGAATCGATTGGTCGCTCATTCGAAATGGCAAGATTAAGATCTTCAACAACGGGGGCTCCGAGGTCAACAGGAATTTGTTTTCCGCAGAATATAAAGGATCGCACGGAGTCTGGGATGTCTTTGCCTTGCTGCGCACCTTCGAGTCTTTGAGCAAAGGCGAAGTCATCGCCAATCCCCAGATTAAAGTCATCCATAGTCACGAGGGCAAGATCAAAGTCGGTACGAATTTCTTCCTGACGACCCGCGACTTTGCCGGCAATACCCGTTTCACCGAATACGAATCCGGGATCATTCTCAGAGTCACACCGACTGTCATCGGAGAAGCTGACTCCCTGTTTATTCATCTCGATTTAGTCGCCGAGCGCAGCGACGTCACTCCGGATCCGGTTGCTGTCACAAAAGCCATCACCGAAAGCAGAACGCAAGTTTTGCTGCTCAACGGCGAGGAAACGGTCATCGCCGGCTTGTTTTCCAACGAAATTAAGAATGCCAGACGGGGCATTCCAATTTTAAAAGACCTGCCGCCTTGGTTTTTCGGGCTGAGGTATCTTTTTGGTTTTTCTTCGCAAGAAATCAAAAAAAAGGAGCTGGTCATCATCTTACAAGCGACCGTGCTTCCCACAATCGCTGAGCGGATCGGAACGCGGCATGTAAGAAGGAACTTCATCGAACAAAAACGTTTGGAATTCAAGCGCAAACTGCGGCAATTACGGACGCTGAACGGAACAAATGGCAAGCATACCGGACGGAACTCGAAAAGACGGCGGAGATAATATTGGGTCAAAGAGAGCTTTTATTGGTTTTAGGGGCCATTGTCGTTTTTGGAACGGTGACTTTATCGGTCAATACATTGACG
>JBHHWX010000477.1:0-4762 GCA_046756745.1 bacterium
AGCCGGGCGGCATAATCAATGCGTTTTAACCCTCGATAGCGCATTCTGCGAGCACCCGTCATGTGAATAAAGCGGGAGTTGGTTGCTTCAATCCCGGATCGATAGCGGTATTTTTCTTTAAAGGCTTCACTTTGTTCATAGCGGCGGCGGAAAGAAGCTTCAACCTCTTTGTGATTGTAACGTAAGCGGTAGCCGTTTTTACCCCTTTCTGCTGCACATGACGAAAAAATGGGACAGTTGCCACAAACTTCTTCTGGCCAGATTGCAGTGAGCGTGCCTTTTTTATTATGCTTGATCCTCTCCGGAGCATAGCCCTGGGGACAACGTTTGACTTCATCTGTTTGCTGGTCAAATTCGAAATCAACTAAATTGTGTTTCGGTTTTTTACCCGGAGTTGGAGCGATTAAGTCAACCTTATGTTCTTTGGCTTTTTCCTTGTTTTCCTGGCTCCCGTAGAGGGTGTCGGCTTCAAGCTCATCAGGAAGCATGTCTCGTTTTTTGACTTCTTCGAGAGCAGGCTCCAAAGCCTGGCTATCGTGACAATGAGCAGGCTCAACATCAACATAAGTAATTAATTGCAACGAGGCAGAATCGTTGTCTTTAGGTGTTTCCTGAGAGTAGGTTTCCATAATCTGAACCTGGTAGCCTTGCCCTTTGTGGCCATCATAGGTTGCATCCGGGTCAGATGGATTTTGTAAACTGTCTGAAGGGATTTCTTTCGCAGCTTTGACCACGACATTCTCATTTTCAACTGAGCAATGTTCGGTGAAAACCCGTTGCAATTCTTTATAGCTATACAATGAGTTGACTGCGGTATGGCCTTTGAATTGGCAGATGAGCTCGTACATGTCCTGCGCAATGTCTGCCAGACGTTTTTTCGACTCTGAGGGTTTGCTATTGCCGAAATAGGTTGAATCTTCATCTTTTTCATATCGCGATCTGAGCGATGAAGAGACCGATTTATATAATGATGGCTCCTGACGTTTAAGATTGTTCAAGAATTTCGTGCAGACTCGTGCTAAAAGTCGCACGCGACCCAGGCGCGCCATGTTGGAGTGAATATGGACGGAATCGAGGCGCTGGAGGCTGGTATCAACCTTATAGACTTCCTTAAGTCTATCTGTCGCATCATTGAAGACTTTTTTCGCCAGGCTGTCGGTCGTCAAAATATGCCGCATACTCCAAAGTGTTTTTAAAGAAAGGACCTGGTCATCCTGATCCAGCACATCAAGCGCATAATGCCATTGCTGATTAAAAGCCATCTGGTCGACTGTTTCAGCGTCGGTTAAATCAAATATTTGTTGCAGAACGCATGCTCCGCATGTGGAAACCAGTTCTTTGGTAGGTCGGCCCATTTTTTTGTTAAAATATTCGGCGACCCGGGTAATTGGCATCCTCGAAAGAATGTGTTGCCTGAAAATCTCTGCCCAGGACTTTTTAAGTCGTGCGAGTTTTTTAACGCTTAACGCATTTTCCCATGGGTCCATGCCCGTCAAATACAAATTGTCGCGATTTTTGACCTTTATCACATTCTCACCTTATGTCATTTAATATCAATGGGATAAGGTAAGTATTTTTTTGGCTAAATGAGCTAAATGCAAGAACTAAATGCCGTTAACTAACTATTTTTTAATACCTTAAAATAGTGGCGACTTTTTACGAGGTCGTCATTAATAAGATCTTGACGTTAGCAAAGGTGATTAATCCAAAAGGTGACATGGTTCATTGGCGGGTATTTCCTCAGAGGGTTTCCTTTTCAGAAATGTTATCGGCCAGAACCTTAAATAATTTAAGGCACACGCTCGCAGGCGATTTAAGCCCCCCGTGCTCAGCCCGCCAAGGAATCCGCTGCGGAACAGTTAAATTAGGGATTGCATCCCCCTACAGACGACCCGGGTCAGAGGAAAGACATTCTCATTTATGGAGCAGGCGGTAGTCCTGTATGCAGAATGGCCTGTGGTGGCTTAACCCTTCTCCGCTCGTCAGGGACTCACCCACTGGCTCAGCATTCGTAGATCCCCGATGGAACAATGAAACCATTTAACAATAGAATACACCGATGGAGCTCACAGCGAATTAAGATGAGCCCCTGTGTTTAACCCCCCTCAAACCAGAACCGCCCCTTCATGCCGCAGCAAAAACTCTTTGCGCCAAATCCCGCCGCCGAAGCCGATGAGCGAGCCGTCGCTGCCGATGACCCGGTGGCACGGAATGATAACCGGAATGCGGTTCCGGCCGTTAGCGGCGCCCACCGCCCGGATGGCCTTCTCATTGCCGAGAGCTTTTGCGATATCCAGGTAAGAGACCGTCTTCCCGAAAGGAATTTTCAGCAGTTGCTGCCACACCCGGTTTTGGAAATCCGTACCTTTGGGTTTGAGTCTGAGGTTAAACTCCGTACGCGTGCCGGCAAAATATTCGTCCAACTGCTCAAAGCAGGTAATCAAACAGAGAGGAACCTCCGACTCAGGCACGGAATCTTCATCCAAGAATTCCAAAGAGTGGAGTCCTTCAACCGAGCCGGTAATTTCAAAATAACCGATGGGCGATTTGTAATAAGCGATGTGGCTTTCAATCATAAAGCGACCTGTAAAGGTAAAAAGTTGCATAAGCATGCCAGCCGTACCAGCCTGCAGATAGCTCACGAATTTCTGCGAGCGTGGGCTTGCGATCCCATTGCAGTTGATTTTGCATCGCCCGATGCAGGCCCACGTCTTCGATAGGAAACGCGGACGGATAACCAAGACAGCGCATGAGCACGTAATTCGCGGTCCACGGACCGACTCCGCGCACCGCGAGTAACTCGTTGCCGGCTGCGTTTATATCTTCGCTTTCGAGCAGTCTCTGTTTCGAAAGCTCGCCGTTTTCCAAGTGGCGCGCCAGCCCGATCACGTATTCCGATTTTTTGCCGGTGAATTGCAGCTTGCGCAAATCCGTTATTGATAAGCTGGCGATCGTGCCAGTTGCCGGAAAAAGCCAGTAGAGATTGCCGTCGTAATCCAGACTTTCACCAAACGATTCGATGAACCGTTTATACAGCGTGTATGCAAAAGTGAGGTTGATCTGCTGACCGATGATCGCCCAACAAAGCGCTTGGAACAAATCGTGGATTCGCACGAGCCTGAGACCTGCGTGGCGCTGAACGACCCCGGCTAAGAGGCGGTCCTTTTGGGCCATCCGGTAAAATGGAGTCAAATTCCGGTTTAAGTCGAACCACTCATGAACGTATTTTTGCAGAACATCACGCAGTTCTTTTGTGGCCACCGTGTTGAGAATGTTCACCTGCAGACCGCGGTTATCTTGAAAATGAAGCTCAAAGAGGACCGGCCGGTCGTGCCATTTGATGAGCTTGCGAACACCGCCGTTTTTGATATGATGCAGTCTTTCGTCGTTGGACCGGTTTAGAAAACCTAAACATTCCAGAAAACTAAAATGGGTTGGCGTGGTGATAAAAAGCATCATGAAATTTATAAAATATATCACTCGAAGTCAAATTAATTGACTATTTCATCTCGTTTCGTATATTTGGAAAATATTTTGGATAGTCTTATGGTTAACCGGCCCACTCGTGAACAATTACGTGCGCTCACCCCTATCGAGCGTTTTAATTTTCGAGTCACCCATACGTGTAACAGTCGTCCCCAAATTCGTCGATTCCTGACCGTATTAGGCTCCAGTGTGAACCGGCGCTGGATTGAATGGGTGACTTCAAAAACCGTGAGGGACCACGGGTTCGAAAATTTTCGCAAAATCGATCCTGCGCGCGGTCTTTTGATAGTTGTCAACCACCGTTCGTTTTACGACCAGTTTGTCATTGCAGCGCGCCTGTTTCGGCTTTTCGGACCGCACCACAACATCTATTTTCCTGTGCGCGCCAACTTTTTCTACGACAATCTGTTTGGACTGTTGGTGAATCTGCCTCTGGCGTTTGGCGCGATGTATCCCCCAATCATCCGGGATCCGAATCGCCGGCACTGGAACCGGGTGGCGACCGATATCATAGCGGATTTGCTTACCGATGCGCACAACATGGTCGGTTTTCATCCCGAAGGTACGAGAAACCGCGGCCCCGACCCGTACCACTTACTGCCGCCGAAACCCGGGTGCGGCGAGCTTATTTACCGCGCCAATCCAAATGTTATCCCGGTTTTTTTACAAGGTTTCCCACGCAACCCACTGAAGCTCTATCTCCGTAATTTGATGAACGTCAACAAACAGCCTCCGTTTGTACACATGGTTATGGGAGAGCCGCTTGATTTTTCCGAAGAATGTAAACTCACCCAAAACAGGAAAACCTATCTTGCCATCTCCCGTAAAGTGATGGCCGCAATCGCTGACCTCGCGAAAAAAGAACAAGAAATCAGAAAGAACATAGTGCAAACGTCTCGTTTGCTGCACAAATCTCGTTCGCACAAAAAGGCTAAGGTTAAGATCTGAAGATAAACTATCGCGACGATTCATCGGTAGACTGCCGTTCTTTCCCTGCTCGTAACCGGTCAGTCACACTAATTAAATGTCTGAACGAAAACGACCCATATAGCTGTCTTTGCGAGGCGTTTTTTGCCGAAGCAATCTCATGCCGTGCCTAATAGTGAGATTGCTTCGCTGAGAAGCGCTCGCAAAGACATTAAAAATCGAGTTTTCGTTCAGACACTAATTAATTAGTCGAAACGCTTAGCGAAGGCGTCCCGCCGAGCGATTCATCTCCCGAACTTTGGACTTGTTGAAACGATTCGAGATGACTTAAATATTCGGCCGATTGTCC
>JBHHWX010000478.1:0-4742 GCA_046756745.1 bacterium
CTTCATTATAGTTATTCTTTGTCATTAATTCAAGTTTTTTTTGTCGGAGCATATTTCTTGTTCTTGAGAGTGACAGCGACTTGTATTAATCTCGTCACCCTCATTCAGTGGTTTCTTGCGTTGTTAATGGTTCTTTTTTTCAGTGAGCTCCGTCTTAATCATCTCATTGAGAATAGCATCGAAGAAAAACCGGAAGCTAAAGTATCCCCCAACCATCTGATCCTAAACCGAGTCGATACCAACACGTCGCTACTGATTCAACGTGAGTTTCTGAACGACAGATGGCTATGGGAATGGGGCCTGTGATGATAATTTTTTTGGGTTGACTTCTTTGAAGATAATTTGTATTGTATTTGACAGCACTGCCTTATATCTACCCCGATTCGAATCCCAGATCATTTAAAGTATTTTCAAATAATCTAATAGATGAGGAAGGCAGTGGCTGACAGTGTTTATGAATCTGGCGAATGAATGACCGAGCGGGCAAGTTATTTTCTTTGATAGATAAATTGTCATAATGGGAGGACGACTATGTGTGCTCAAACAAAAGGTGACGGTAGCCCGCGCGTTCCCCTCGGATTTGGAGGCGTTGCAGCCTCAATTGGTGACCACATTGCGCATTTTTACCGGGGCTCAAATCAAAGGTTTAATGTACTAGGCCCTTACGTTGCAGAGGGCATTCGTCAAGGCGATAAGTGTGTCGTAATCTCAAGTCCAGACGTTACTGAGCAATTACGCAGTTGGCTTGCCTTAGAAGGCTTTGATGTTGCTAAAACTTGCCAAAGCGGACAGCTCGTTTTACATCATGGTGAGGCGAACCGCACTGATATGCGCAATTTAGTCGATCGTGTTGAAGCAGAGTCACTTGACACGGGCTACAAGTTTGTCCGATGGGCCGGAGATGGCGGATGGGCTTTAGCGGGTCAAACGTCCGTCCGAGAAATGCTTTGTTGGGAAGCTCTTTATGACGAGTGCTCGGTCGGATGGAAGATTCTCGCCCTATGCCAGTTTGACTTGATGCAATTCAGCGGCGACGTCGTCATGGATGCTCTACGTTCTCATCCATTATGCATTATTGGCGAGGTTATGGTTCCTAACCCATTTCATGTATCTGCGGAAACGCTACTTCAGGAATTATCGGAGGCGTAATGAGATGGCTCGTTCTTCACATGGTTCTAAACACCCAGATACAAAACAACAGGATACTTCCGGATCGCAGAAGCATGATCTAACCCCGATCGATCCCAACTCCCTCCTTGGTGTGGGGGCTGCGCTGGCAATCCACGACAGCGAAGAAGATGTCGCCCGGTTTATCGGAAGCGCCGTAACTGCGGTTCTACGGGTCAAGTTTGGGGCCGTAGCGCTCATAACCGGGGATGGCGGCGCATTCCGCGTATTTGGCCAGTTTCGGGATGCTCCGCTGCAAGATTCTTTGGCTAAAGAAATTGAGCAATTTCTCTCCACATCAATAAAAAAATCTGATGCTTTTTCAGGTGAGACACTTCGTGAAATCCGGGTGCAGCGGGAACGCTTTCCGAATTTATCTGCTGTTGGGTTCCGCCGTCTTCTGTCGGCGCGGCTGAGAACGCTCGACAGTGATTTTGGTTTGGTCCTTGCCGGTCAAACCCCAGACAAACCCTATTTGCCTGTTCAAGCCACCTTTCTTGAGACGCTGGCAAGTCAAACGTCTTTGGCTTTGCACCGTTTACAATTGCGCCAAGAACGCAAACAGGCTGAGAAGGCATTACAGGAGGCGCACGACGAGTTAGAGCATCGGGTGGAGGAGCGGACTGCCGAGCTCGCGAACGCTAATGCAATGTTGAAAGCGGAAATCTCCGAGCACAAACAATCGGAGGTGGCGCTGGAACAGCTTCGGCGGCAAAACGAGCTCATTTTGAATTCGGTAGGAGAAGGAATTTATGGCTTAGATCTGCATGGTAACACCACCTTTGCCAATCCCTCGTCGGCTCGCATGCTTGGATGGACCGCAGAGGATCTGATTGGTAAGCCGCAACATGCCATCGTTCATCATACGAAACCTGATGGTAAACCCTACCCCCGGAAAGAATGCCCCATCTACGCCGCGTTTAAAGACGGGTCTGTTCACCGTGTGGACACCGAAGTCTTTTGGAGGAAGGATGGCACAAGCTTTCCGGTTGAATATATCAGCACACCCATTCGCGATGAAAACGGTGAGCTCATTGGAGCAGTGGTTACTTTTAGAGATATCACGAACCGAAAACGGGCAGAGGATGCCCTTCGAAAAGCCCATGAGGATTTAGAATTACGTGTAAAAGAACGCACCGCTAAGCTTTCAGAAGCTAATGAACAATTGATGAGTGAGATTTCTGAACGCAAGCGTGTTCAGGCAGCGCTGCATGAGGCTAAAGAGGTTGCCGAATCGGCTAACCGCGCCAAAAGTGATTTTTTAGCGAACATGAGTCATGAGCTTCGAACACCGCTAAATGGCATCTTAGGGTATGCGCAAATTCTCAAAAGAGACAAGCGGCTGCTCGATGCTCAAAAAGCGGGTGTTGATGTCATTGAGCGAAGTGGGAACCATTTGCTCAACCTCATTAATGATATTTTGGACCTTTCCAAAATTGAGGCCGAAAAATTGGAAATTCAGTCAAATGATTTTCACTTGCCGGAATTTCTCAACGACATCGCTGCGGGCGCCCGTCTCAGCGCCGAAGAAAAGGGGCTTTTATTCGTTTATAAACCCTCATCGTCGCTGCCGGCGGGGGTGCATGCCGATGAAAAGAGACTCAGGGAGGTCCTGCTCAACCTTCTGAGCAACGCAGTTAAGTACGCAGAGAAAGGGGAAGTTGTGTTCAGTGCTGGGACTCAGAAGGGGTCTGCCGGCAAAACCAAACTTCGTTTTCAAGTTGAGGATACCGGAATCGGTATTGCGCCGGAAAAGTTGCAGGAAATTTTCTTACCCTTTCAACAGGTTAACGTGGGTCGCCAATATACAGAGGGGACTGGGCTAGGGTTGACCATTAGTCGGCGATTAGTCAAGTTAATGGGGGGAGAGCTTCTGGTAAAAAGTACACCCGGGAAGGGATGTGTTTTTTGGTTTGAGCTGGAAGTCACAGAGCTTCAGGATTGGAAACGAACGGAAGCGGCCGTCGAACGAACCATTGTTGGTTTTAGGGGCAAGAAACGCAAAATTCTGGTCGCGGATGATAAACCCGAAAATCGTGCTGTTGCAACCGGCTTCCTGCTGCCTTTAGGGTTTAAGATAGCTGAAGCGCAGGACGGGAAGGACTGTCTGAGTCAAGCGACAAAATTTAAGCCGGATCTGATTTTGATGGATTTAGTGATGCCCGTCATGGACGGTTTTGAAGCTACTCGCCGGATTCGACGGTCAGCCGAGCTCAAGGACGTCGTGGTGATTGCTTTATCCGCGAGTGTTTTTGAACACAACCGGCATGAATCTGAAGAAGCGGGATGCGATGATTTTATCCCGAAACCGGTGCAATTCGAGGAGCTTTTAGAAAAGCTAAGAAATCATTTGGCTCTGGATTGGATTTATGACATTGAATCGGAAACCGATGGCAGGGGTAAATCGCAAGAGAAACCTCTTGTAGCCCCCCCGAGCGAAGAACTTGCCGTTCTTTTTGAGTTGGCAGAAAGAGGCCAAATCATGGCTGTACGTGATGAAATAGACCGTATTGAGGCGCTAGGTGAACAATTTAAAGCTTTTACTTTGGAAGTGAGGAGGTTTGCAAAAGGCTATCAGATGAAACAAATTTGTGATCTTATCGAGCCGTATCTTAACAAAGCCAATGAATGAACCAAAAGACGCCATCCTAATTGTTGATGACACGCCAACAAACCTGGATGTCCTGGTTAATTGCTTAACGGAATCTGATTTTGAAGTGTTTGTTGCGACCGATGGCCAAAAGGCGCTGGAACGGGTCAAGTTAGCCAAACCCGATCTCATTGTTCTGGATGTGATGATGCCTGGTATGGATGGATTTGAAACCTGTCGCCGCTTGAAACAGGATAAGGATACCAAAGATATCCCGGTGATATTTATGACCTCGCTGACCGACACCGTAGACAAAGTGAAGGGGTTTGAAGTCGGGGCGGTAGACTATGTGACAAAACCCATCCAGCATGAAGAAGTGCTTGCTCGTGTGACCACCCATCTCACAATTCGTAAGCTGCACAGAGAGCTACAGCAAGCGAACGAAAGATTGGAACAACGCGTGGCCGAACGCACTGCCGAGCTGACCCAAGCGAACGACTCGCTGCGGGAAAGTGAGGCCCGATTCTCAGGTATTTTGGATATTGCCCCGGAAGCCATTATTTCTTCGGATGAATTCGGACATATTATCATGTTCAACAAAGGGGCAGAGGCAATCTTCAACTATTCACAAGGTGAAGTGATCGGAAAATCCATCGATCTTCTTATTCCGGAAAAGTACCACAAAGCGCACCGTAGTCACATTGCTAAATTTGTTCGTTCTGACCAGACAACCCACCGAATGGGAGAGAGGGGTGAAGTCTTTGGCCGTCGCAAGAACGGAGAGATATTTCCGGCCGAAGCTTCAATTTCGAAATTACAATTAGATGGCCAGTTAATCCTCACAGAGATTCTACGCGATATCACCAAACGTAAAGAAGCAGAAAAGGCGTTGCGGGATGCGCTTAGTGAAATTGAACAATTAAAAGATCGACTGCAGGCCGAAAATGTTTACTTACAAGAAGAAATCAAGCTCGAGCACAACTTT
>JBHHWX010000479.1:0-4738 GCA_046756745.1 bacterium
CAGTAGGCAGTTGGCAGTAAGCAATTAAAAAGATGCGCCGTTTTTGCCTACTGCCAACTGCCTACTTTGTGTGTTTCAATTGTTAAAATGACAACTGCTCCAATGGAGCCACTTCTTTCAAGCGAAGTCTTGGAAGAAGCATAGGCGTTTGCATCGACAAGGTCGTTGTCGATATGTTGACGCGTCTAAATTCTAAATCCGAATATCGAAATCCGAAACAGGACTAGAACCTGGAAGAACCGGTTAAACCAGAGCCGGGAGGACCCATGAAAATAAATTTTAACGGCTCGCCCAATCCCACCCTGGGCGTTGAGCTGGAATTACAGATTCTCGACCCAGAAACGAAAAATTTGGTTTCCGGCGCACAGCAAATCCTAGCGAAAACCGAGGATAGTACCCACGTCAAGCCGGAGCTTATCCAATCGACTATTGAGCTGAATACCGACGTCTGTGCGAATATCGCCGCGGTGCGAGTCGATTTGACGGAGCGTCTCAATTCTTTGATGAAACTGTGCGATCAGTTAGGCTATGAATTAGCCTGCGCCGGCACCCATCCGTTTGCAAAATGGGACGAGCAAGACATTACCCCGAAAGATCGCTATCATATGTTAATAGACCGCTGTCAATGGCCTGCCCGGCGATTGATGATCTTTGGACTGCATGTGCATGTCGGGGTGCCGAGCGGGGAAAAAGCCATCGCTATTTTCAATTCACTCTCGACCTTTTTACCCCACCTGTTAGCGCTCTCCGCTAGCTCGCCTTTTTTTGACGAAAACGATACCGGTTTGGCATCCTCGCGGGTTAAAATATTTGAAACGTTGCCCACAGCCGGGTTGCCTTACCGGCTGCTCAATTGGGCCGAGTTCCAACGGTTTATGATCACGCTTGTGAATGCAAAAGCGATCCAGAGTATTCAGGAAGTCTGGTGGGATATCCGGCCTCATCCGGGATTTGGGACGGTCGAGCTGAGGATTTGCGATGGGCTGCCAACGCTGGATGAAATCATCGCCGTGACCGCTCTGATACAAGCTATCGTGGTGTGGCTGAGCGACCAGTATGATGAGGGCATGTACCTGCCGATTCACCGGCATTGGATTGTGCGGGAAAATAAATGGCGGGCGGCGCGTTGGTCAACAGACGTGGAAATCATTACGGATGAGGAAGGGAGCTTACAGCCATTATCCGAATGCATCGAGGAGCTGCTCGAAACCCTCACCCCAGTCTCAAAAAGGCTCGGAAGTTACGACGAGCTCGTCCGAATTCGAGATTTGATGAAACTTGGACCAAGCTTCAAACGACAACGTCAAATTTATGACAAGACAGGAGACTATAAGAAAGTAATGGAAAGTTTGGTTAAGGAATTACGAGAAAACAAACCGGTAATAGTATAATCAATTGGAAAGTGAAACCGGCCTACGGTCGGTTTTTTTGTTTTTCCTGACCCAGCGGAATCCTGCAAAACGCGTGATTCTCAACCGAGACCAAAGAGGGAGAAGAAAAACAAGAACGGATTCTTAACGCAGAGACGCAGAAGTCGCTGAGATGCGCAGAGTTTTTATTCCTCTGCGTTCTCTGTGTTAAAATAAGTTTTGCTTAATTGTAAATACCAAGAAATGACAGAAATTGACTTTTCAGTTACTACTTAATGTCTGAACGAGTTTTCGTTCAGACACTACTTAGTCCTTCGGCGTTTAAAGTTGAAATAGAGATGGTAAAAAAAAACCAGGGTCAACTGACACACATCGACCAGCAAGGCAGAGCGAGAATGGTGGAAGTGACGGGAAAATCCGATACCGTGCGGGAGGCGATCGCGCGGGGCCGGGTCAAACTGTCCCCAAACGTCTTGCAGCTTATAGAGCGTAAAGAAATGAAGAAGGGCGATCCTTTGCAAGTCGCTCGCCTGGCCGGGATTATGGCGGCCAAAAAAACGTCTGAATGGATCCCTTTGTGTCATCCGCTGATTTTGACAAATATCGAGGTGGATGTGCAGACCACTCCCGAAGGCGTCTTGATAGAGAGCCGGGTTGTTTGTGTGGGGAAGACCGGGGTCGAAATGGAGGCGCTCACAGCGGTTTCGGCCGCCGCTCTGACTATCTATGATATGTGTAAGGCGGTTGATAAAAAAATGGTGATCGAAGAAATTATGTTAGTCAAAAAGAGCGGGGGACGAAGCGGGACGTTTGTTCATCCGGCTGCGCAATAATTTTCAACTTCTTTCTCTCAATCCGCCCTTCATTCCTTTTGTTATCGGGTGGTGGTTCTGGTGTCATTCAGGGGCGGGTAATTCGTTGGGTGTTCACGCTTTAGCGTGCTTTATACCTTCCTCCCCAGAGCAAGATGACGCTTGACCTTCGCCACCCACCCGTAACTGACCGATTACGACCCCTCTGTTTTTGATGTTGATCTTATGGAATTAATTTCGTAAAATAATCACACAATTTGCACCATGAAACGATTATCCGATAGTAGCCAATCACATGGATATCAAAGAATTGGCATATTTCTGACAGGATAACAGGATCTTCAAGATGACCAGGATTTCATTTTCAAAAATTTTATCAAGTTAATCAGTGGACCATGGAAAATGGGATTCAAATAGCTCACAGGAATTTGAAGTACCGATAGTTAATTATTCAGCGAAGCTTCGCCTCAAACCGACGAGTAAGTCGTTGTTCACGAAAAACTAAAGTCAAAATAATTTAAGACAAAATAATTCATCCTGTAAATCCAGTTTATCCAGTTATCCTGTCGAAAAAAGAGTCATATCCTGTGATCGGTTACTCGCAAGACTATTCTTCATTATAAAAAATAGGAGTTTAGATTGAATTCAAATATCAAGGGAAAGGTTCACAAGTACGGCGATAACGTCGATACGGATGTGATTATCCCGGCGCGTCATTGTGTCAGCATACGGGAAGAAGATTTAGCGGCCCATTGTCTTGAAGATTTGGATAAAGATTTTGTCCGCAAAGTGAGCCCGGGAGACATTTTGATGGCGGGGAGTAATTTTGGCTGCGGCAGCTCCAGGGAAAATGCGCCCATTGCCATTAAGGGCGCAAAAGTGGGCTGTGTAGTCGCAAAATATTTTGCCCGTATATTTTACCGCAATGCGATCAACATCGGATTGCCGATCCTCGAATGTCCGGAAGCGGTCGATGGCAGCGAGGCCGGGGATGAGCTTGACATTGACTTAAAAACAGGTTTGATAACTAATCGTTCGAAAAACCAGACCTTTCAGGCCGCACCGTTTCCTGAGACAATGCAGAAAATTATCGATGCCGGCGGCATGGTCAATTATGTGAGGAATCGATTGGGGAAGCGGGTATAGGGGTATAGGGGTATAGGGTATATAGGGGTATAGGGTATAGGGTATAGGGTAAGAATAAAGGTAAAGCTAAAAGGAATTGTCATATGAGCACGAATGAGGTGGTATTTTTGTCCGGAGTGAGAACCGCTTTCGGATCTTTTGGAGGCGCCTTGCGCGATTTGAGCGCGATTGAATTGGGAACCATCGCGTCGAAGGCGGCTTTGGAAAGGGCGGGGGTCAGCCCGAAAGATGTCGGTCATGTCGTCTTTGGGAATGTTCTGCAAACTTCCGCGGACGCTATTTATATGGCGCGGCATATCGGGCTGAAGAGCGGACTGCCGGTATCCGCACCGGCTCTGACGGTGAATCGACTTTGTGGCTCCGGTTTTGAAGCGATCGTTCAAGGTGCGCGCATGCTAATGTTGGGAGAAACGGATTTTACCTTAGTCGGCGGAACCGAAAGCATGAGCCAGGCTCCGCATGTGATCCGTGGCGCCCGATGGGGACTCCGGCTCAATTCCGGTAAGCTGGAAGACTATTTGTGGGAAGCCCTGTTGGATCCTTATTGCGGCTGTCAGATGGCGATGACCGCAGAAAATTTGGCGGATAAATACGGCATATCACGCGCTGCAACCGACGAATACGCCTATACCAGCCAGATGCGGGCCAAGAGCGCCTGGGATTCCGGGAAACTTGCCGAAGAGATCATACCTGTCGAAATTGTAAGCCGCAAAGGCACAAAAATTTTCAAAGTTGACGAGCACATGCGGCCCGAAACCACGCTTGAAGCTTTGGCAAAGTTGTCGCCTTATTTCAAAAAAGACGGCACGGTCAGCGCTGGTAACGCCAGCGGTATTGTCGATGGCGCGGCAGCTTTGGTTTTGACGACCCGGGCCAAAGCTGAGGAGCGCGGCCTGAAACCTATCGGACGGTTAGTGGAATGGGGGAATGCCGGTGTGGATCCGGCAATCATGGGCATCGGGCCAGTCGACGCCAGCCGGATCGCGTTGCAGCGTGCAAACATGACGCTCGAACAAATGGATTTGGTGGAGGTGAACGAGGCGTTTTCACCGCAATATCTCGCAGTTGAAAAAGAGCTGGGTTTGGATCGTGCAAAAACCAATGTCAATGGCGGGGCCATCGCGATCGGCCATCCTCTGGCCGCAACCGGTGCGCGGTTGACAGCGACGATTCTGCATGAGCTGCGGCGAAGAGGCGGTAAGTATGGCCTGGCGTCCGCTTGCATCGGCGGCGGGCAGGGCATGACCGTGATCGTGGAGGCGTTTTGATAGTTCGAACAAATATTTGATTCACTAACACACCAAGAGAAAACATAGGATGAAATTTTACGGTGGTTTGAGTAGGTTGTGATTGCCAAAACTATTAACATAGATGTCATTGCGAGGCGTTTTTTGCCGAAGCAATCTCATG
>JBHHWX010000480.1:0-4737 GCA_046756745.1 bacterium
TCGAAAAACGTGATGAAGGCTATTGGATTGCCGGAACCCGTGTCTCGCTCGATTCGATGGTACTTGCTTTTTTGGACGGGCTGTCACCTGAAACCATTGTTGCAGAGTGCTTCCCTGTTTTGTCGCTTGAACAGGTTTATGGCGCCATCGCTTATTTTTTAAGCCATCGTGATGAAATTAATGATTATCTTAAACAAGCTGAGGCAGAGTTTGAGACCCTCCGACAGACTACGAATGAACCAACGTTTTCTCATAAAATGGCTGAAGCACGTAGACAGATACAAATGTCACACTCATGAAAGTTCGTTTTCAAGCGGATGCTGACTTGAATCAAATCATCGTAAAAGCAACTTTGCGCCGCGAGCCGACCCTAGACTTCCAGACTGCACAAGCGGCCAAGCTCTCTGGTTTAGAGGATGAAGAGGTGTTGGCGATAGCTGCCAAAGGAGACCGGCTTTTAGTGACGCACGACCGTAAGACTGTACGTCATCACTTCGCCAAATTCATAATGTCTCAGGCTAGCCCGGGAGTTTTGATCGTTCCGCAAAAGCTACCAGTAGCCAATGTTGTAGACGATCTGATTTTGATATGGGCAGCAAGTGAGGCAGAAGAATGGAGAAATAGAATCCGCTCTTTGCCATTATGAAAGCTGTCATTAATGATAAACAAAATCCGTGTTTCATCAGTGTGAATCCGTGGCTAAGATATATTTAATGGTTTTACCAAACAGATCGGCTATAGAGCCTTAACATGAGTATCAAATCGCTTCCTATCATTTCTGTCATCATCCCATTCTTCGTGCACCTGCTTAATCAGGGTCCTTACAACGACCCTTGGGGCGGAGTTTTTTGGATAGGTTCAATAGGTACTACCTTACCCTTCGCTGTCTTGGCTCTGATAACCTTTTTCAAGCTTCGTTCATCCAATGTCCATCATAGAGTCACACTGTTTTCCCTATTAGCTGGTTGGACACCTATAATGGCCCTCACACTCTGGGTAATTTCTTGGGAGAGGAACCCGGGCATTTCTTCTACTATAGGGCTTGCAATTGCCTTTACACCGATTATATATTTTTTTATCATGATGATTTCATACGCTGCCGGTAGAATGGTCGGGCATAAATTTTTCGTTAACAAAAATGCCGAGTAAAATATGCGCCTTATCGACTGGAGCCTTTACGCGATTCTCGATAGATCGGCTATCCGGAACCGGCCCATAAAACAAGCTGCAGAGGAAGCGATACAGGGTGGCGCCAGCGTGATTCAACTCAGGAATAAAGCGGCTCACTCGGATGAATTTTATCAAGACGCCATCGAAATCAAAAAAGTGTGCCAACGTTATGGAATTCCTCTCATCATTAACGACCGTTTGGATATCGCTTTGGCTGTGGGTGCAGAGGGAGTGCATTTGGGACAACAAGATATCCCGCACAAAATCGCTCGTCGACTCCTCGGGAGAGATAGTATTTTAGGAATTTCAATTCACAGTATCGAAGAGTTTGAGAGAGCGAAAACCTCGGAACCGGATTATTTTGGGGTGGGCACAATTTTTCCAAGCCAAACCAAGGCCGAATTAGCAACTAAAGGGACCGGACTTGTCGCGGCAGTCAGAGCGCGAACGAACAAGCCTCTTATCGCTATCGGCGGCCTCACTCCTGAAAATCTCGGCCCGGTTATCCGAGCCGGTGCAGACGGAGTCGCCGTGATTTCGTCGTTGTGGACGGCGGAAAGTATTGCGGCCCGGGCCCAGGAATTTTTACAAAACATCCATGACGTTACCCTGACAGAGTTATAAATCAACAGAAACATCCATCTCGCAAGGAAAACAGCTCGCGAACAAAAAATGAACCGAAAAAAAAGAACCAAAGACACCTCTCGTCAGGAAGAGATCGTCGGTATTTTGATGATCACTCTTGCTGTCCTGGTGTTTATCAGCCTCCTCACGTACAATCCGCAAGAACAGCCTGGAAAAATCGAAATCGGAAAAATTGATAATCAGCTTGGCATTGCTGGCGTCTACATCGCTAATTTTTTGATTGTGCATCTCATCGGATGGCCCTCCCTGGTGATCCCTATCATCGTTTTACTCATCGGCTGGGATCTGTTCCGGGGAAATCAGATTTCCAAATCGTTGCGCTGGTCGGCCTATCTTTTGATTTTTGCAATTTACACATCCGTCATTCTGGCAATACCGGAAGTGACCGATAGCGGCAAGATTGAGATCAGCCGTCCTTTAGCCGGACATCTCGGAGGATGGATCGCCCAAACGCTGTTAGGTTTTTTAGGAGCTGCCGGCGCCATGCTCATTTTGCTGGCTCTTATCATGATAACGGTTATCGGTGCGACAAACATCAGCTTTTCTACCTTTATGACAACCGTCGGCCGCAATGTGAACATGCGAATACAATCCGCTATAGCCAAAATGAGAGCATTGAAAAAAAAGCGAAAAACCAAATCAACCTCCTCACCGTCACGGCGGAACGGGTTTGGATGGCGGGATGGTGAGCCCCCCTCCAAATCACCCCCGGAATCGACCGAACCCCATATTCAAAGTCCGGCGAAACCGTCGCAGTTGGAAATAGACCTCAAACAAGGAACAGAAGGAGAGCCCAAGCAAAATCGCAGCTCAGACAATACCATACACGAAAATCCTGCCCGTAGCGGAAACTATGTTTTCCCGCCATTAGCTCTGCTGTCAACTCCAAGTATACGGGATTCCAAAATTAGCAAAGAGGAGATGTTTGCAAATGCCCGGATATTGGAAGAGCGCCTGCTCGAGTTTGGAGTACAGGGTAAAGTCACCGACATCCGGCCTGGACCGGTGATCACGCGTTATGAAGTCGAGCCGGCGCCCGGGGTGAAGATAAGCCGGATTTCCTCTCTCTCAGATGACTTGGCTCTGGCGATGCGCGCGAAAAGCATTCGGATCGTTGCACCGATTCCCGGAAAGGGCGCTGTTGGCATTGAGCTGCCGAACCGGGAGCGGGAGATTGTTTCTCTTAACGAAGTTATCAAATCCGATTTGTTTCAAAAATCGACGTCGCCGCTGACCATAGCGTTGGGAAAGTCGATCGAGGGCAAGCCTTACATCGCAAATCTGGATGAGATGCCTCACTTACTCATCGCCGGCTCCACAGGATCCGGAAAAAGCATCTGTATCAACAGTATCATCGCCAGCATTCTTTACAAGGCGCATCCGACTCAGGTACAACTTGTGATGATCGATCCGAAACGTTTGGAGCTTTCGATTTATAATAATTTACGCTCACATCATTTGAATTATCGCGAGGACCTCAATGAAGAAGTGGTCACGACTCCGGCCAATGCTATCTCTATCCTGAACAGTATGGAACGGGTCATGGAAAACCGTTATGAAATTTTGGCGCGTGCGGGTGTTCGTAATATCCTCGACTACAATAAAAAATTACGGAACGGGCAACTGTCAAATATCGATCATGAGGACCCTTTTGAGCCTTTAGAATATATTGTTCTGATTATCGACGAGCTGGCCGACCTCATGTTGATGGCAGCGAAAGAAGTGGAGGAGCCGATCGCGCGTTTGACCCAAATGTCGAGAGCGGTTGGCATACACCTCATCGTTGCGACTCAGCGCCCGTCCGTTGACGTCATCACCGGGGTTATCAAGGCGAATTTCCCGGCGCGACTTGCATTTCTGGTTGCGTCGAAAACAGACTCGCGGACCATTCTTGACGCCAACGGCGCCGAGAAACTCCTGGGCATGGGCGACATGCTTTTTGTTCCACCGGGGTATCCGGAAGCCGTTCGTCTGCACGGTACCTTCGTCTCATCTGAAGAAATCGAGCGTATCATCGCTCACATTCGCAAACAGCCGAAGTATCCAAAACAGAAGCTGCCAGCCCCAAAAGAAGAAACAACCGCCCTGTTTGATGACGCAGTCGGTTTTTCCAGCGATAAGCTGTTCCAAGAAGCCGCAAAACTGGTGGTTCGCCATCAGCAGGGATCGATCTCGTTGTTACAGAGACGTCTCAAAGTTGGCTATGCGCGGGCAGCCCGCCTGATCGACGAGCTCGAATCCGCCGGCGTTGTCGGTCCTTTTGACGGCAGCAAGGCCAGAGAAGTTCTGGTCGGAGATGAGGAGGAGTTGGCCGATATGGGGTTTGCCTAAAATTTATGAACCGCCGTTTGCACACATGCGTATAAACCGGTAACAAGAATGAGAATACGTTTCATTTAATAAGGGAAAAAATGTTTTCACTACTCACGAGCACACTCCTGACCATCGTTGTCAGCCTGCCGAACCCTGCGTGGGCTTTGAATGCAAAAACGATCATCAAAAAAGTGCAGAAAAATTATCAGAATCTGCAATCTCTCAAAGCCGATTTTGAACAAAAGTTCGAATGGGAATTAGTCGGGGAAACGCAAACCATGGCCGGCACGCTTTTTTTGATGTCCGGGAATCGCTATCGTATCGAGACCGATAACCAGATCGTCGTGACCAATGGCGAAACCGTCTGGACGTACTCCAAAGAGAATGAGCAGGTCATCATCGATTTACTGGAAGCCTCGGAAGAAAATCCTCTCCCCAAAGATCTATTGTTTAAATACTCCGAGGAATACGAACCGCATTTGATCCGGGAAGAGAACATCGCCGGAGAAAAAACCTACTTGTTGAATTTGGTGCCAAAAGATGAGGACCCCTTCATAAAATCTATGAAAATTTGGGTGGACGCCGCGAGATGGCTGACGGTTAAGATCG
>JBHHWX010000481.1:0-4724 GCA_046756745.1 bacterium
TTTTGGTATAGCGTTGTCTCAAAAAAAAAATGTGATCCGTTTTAAGACATCAAGAAGACCTGCCGATATTAATTTTATGACTGAGACCGGAAGTAACTGATTGAAAATAAAGGATTAAATATTCAAGCTTTTCGCTGGTATAAAGTTTGCTTCGACTTTGCGACTGATTTAATGCATTCTCCCGTTGTTTATTTTATAATTTATCAGTCATTTATAACATAAACCCGAAGCTGGAGTTTGGCAATTGATGATGCAATTGGCTGGTTGAGAATATAGACTTGGAGCTATTGAGATGATTCGCAAACTACCGGTTTTTTTCTTATTCACCATCGCGATTTTTTTGTTCATTGATGCAACGCCGGCATTGGCCTATATCGGCCCCGGAGCGGGGTTCGCGTTTTTAACGTCGTTTATGATGCTGTTTGCCAGTTTTTTTATGGCGTTCTTTACGTTGCTCACCTGGCCTATTCGCGTCTTTTTTCGTTTTTTCAAACGACGTAAGGCGTTAACCAAGGCCAAGACGGAGCGGGTCGTCATTTTGGGGTTAGATGGCTTGGAGCCGACGATCACCGAAAGATTGCTCAAAGAAGGCAAACTCCCAAATTTAAAAAAGCTGCAGGAACAAGGTTCGTACTCGCATTTACAAACCACCTATCCGGCATTGTCCCCGGTCGCCTGGTCTGCTTTCTCCACCGGCGTCGGTCCTGGCCGGCACAATATTTTCGATTTTCTTTCTCGCGACAGACACTCTTATTTGCCGGAGTTGTCCTCTTCGAAAGTAGGCACGCCCAGTCGTAAATTATCCTTTGGAAATTACGAGATTCCATTGGGAAAACCGATCGTACGATTCTTGCGGAGAAGCAAAAGCTTTTGGAAAATATTAGGCGAGCATGGGATTTTCAGCCACGTCCTGCGGGTGCCCATCACTTTTCCGCCTGAGAAGTTTAACGGCGCGCTGCTGTCCGCTATGTGCGCCCCGGATCTTTGGGGAACCCAGGGAACGTTTTCTTTTTTCACCACGGATCAGTCTGTCAATCCACTGAAGCAAGGCGGGGAAACGGCTGTGGTGCAAAAACAAGGAGCCCGGGTTGAGGGCTTTATCAAAGGCCCGGAAAACTCCATTCGCAAGAACCACGAATCGTTGCTGCTTCCCTTTTCCGCCGAAATTTTGGCTGAAGACGAGGTAGAGCTGGTTATCGATAAAAAGAAATACCGGCTGAAAAAAAACAGTTATACCGAGTGGATCGAGCTTAAGTTTAAAGCCGGCCTGGGTATCAAAGTGCAGGGTATCGCGCGATTTTATCTTATCGAAACGCAGCCACACTTCAAGCTGTACATGACCCCCATCAACATCGATCCGGAAAAACCTGCGCTGCCGATTTCATATCCCTATTTTTATTCGGTTTATTTGGCGAAACTGCATGGGAAATATGCGACTCTCGGATTAGCGGAAGATACCTGGTCGCTCAACGAAGGTGTTTTGAGTGAAGATGCTTTTCTCGAACAAGCCTACCTGATCCACGAAGAACGCGAAAAACAGTTTTTTCATGCTCTGGACAAAACCCGCAAGGGGTTGTGCGCTGTGGTCATCGATGCGACGGACAGAATTCAGCACATGTTTTTTCGAACCTTGGAAGACGACCATCCGGCAAACAAGAATAAAGAGACGGAAAAATATAAAAATGTAATCGAAGATATGTATGTGCGTATGGATGGGTTGGTTGGACGCACCTGGGCCAAAGTCAAAGAAGGCGATATTTTCATGGTGATTTCCGATCATGGCTTTAAATCGTTCCGGCGTGGGATCAACTTGAACGCCTGGCTGAAAGCGCACGGCTATTTAAAACTGAAAGAGGGGAAAAAGGCCAGCGGCGAATACTTTCAAGACGTCGATTGGAAAAGAACCAAGGCGTATGCGTTTGGCCTGGCTGGAGTCTACATAAATGTGAAAGGCCGAGAAAAGCATGGTATCGTCGAACCCGGAGAAGAACATCAAAAGCTGAAAGAGGAATTGATAGCGAAGCTCTCGGGTTTAAAAGATCCCCAAAACGGCGAAATTGCCATAACCGAGATGTTCGACAACCGGAAAATTTATAAAGGGCCTTATGTTGAAAGCGGCCCGGATTTGATCAGTGGCTACAACATTGGTTATCGCATTTCCGGGAACGGGGCTACGGGAGTTGTCAACGACGAAATCTTCGAAGAAAACGTCAAAGCCTGGAGCGGCGATCATTGTATCGATCCGCGGCTGGTCCCGGGTGTGATTTTCTGTAACAAAAAAATTAGCGCCTCAAAACCGGCTTTGATGGATATCGCGCCAACGGTCTTGGAGCAATTTGGCGTGCCCGTGCCCAAGTACATGGAAGGGCGCTCAATTTTCGAAGCCGCGCCTGATGGCAACGGTGAGGTTTCTGTCCAGCCTAAAATTGTCGAATCTGTGAAAGAAAAGGAGGCTGTTGCCCTAAATGAGTAAAAAGAGAATTCAGTTCGGCGCTGTTGCAGCGGGACTTTTGCTGACCGCGATGCTTTGGAACGCGTGCAGTCAAGGCAACGCTGTCTCTATCGACAAAAAGGTAATCGTTGTCGGTTTCGACGGCATGGATCCGCAACTGCTCACGCAGTATGTCAATCAAGGGCGTCTCCCCAATTTTGCTAAATTAGCTAAAAACGGCGACTTCAAACCGCTGGGAACGAGCGTGCCGCCGCAAAGCCCGGTTGCTTGGTCTAATTTTATCACCGGTATGAATCCCGGCGGACACGGTATTTTCGACTTTATCCACCGCGACCCAAACAGTATGCTGCCGATTTCTTCAACTTCAAAAACAGAAGGGTCGAGCCGGACCATCAAGATCGGGAAGTGGGTGCTGCCGCTTTCTGGCGGGAAAGTGAAAAATATGCGGCAGGGAGATGCGTTTTGGACGATTCTGGAAGATAACGGCGTTCCGACGACGGTTTTCCGGGTACCGGCGAACTTCCCTCCGGTCAATTCCAAAGGCAAGAGTTTAAGCGGAATGGGCACGCCGGATTTGCTTGGGACGTTCGGAACCTTCTCGTTTTACACCGACGATCCACCGCCGAACCGCGACGACATTTCCGGCGGCGTGGTTTACCCGGTCGAAGTCGTGAACAACTTTTTCGAGGCCAATCTGGTCGGCCCCAAAAACGCTTTTCTCGAGGGGGAGCCTGACGCGGTGGTTCCTTTTCGGCTTTGGCGCGACATGGAGTTTCCGACCGCAAAGATCTCGGTTCAAGGCAAAGATATTTTGTTGCAGGAAAAAGAGTGGAGCGATTGGGTGCAAGTCGAGTTCGAGCTGCTGCCGGCAGGTCTGGAATCGGTGACCGGGATTTGCCGGTTTTACCTCAAAGAGGTGCGCCCGAAGCTTAAACTCTATGTGACGCCGATTAACATCGATCCGTCGAATCCGGCAATGCCTGTTTCCACGCCTGAGAATTACGTCGAGGAATTGCATCATGACTGCGGCTATTTCTACACCCAGGGGATGCCTGAAGACACCAAAGCGCTTTCCTGGGGCGTCTTCGACCACAGCGATTTTCTGAGTCAAAGCGAAAATGTCTTGCAGGAGCGGCTCGAGCTGTTCGATCACGTTTTCGAGAATTTCGAAAAAGGGCTGCTCTTTTTTTATTTTTCGAGCACGGATTTGAACGGGCATATGTTTTACAACATGATCGATCCCGGGCATCCCTCTTATGACCCGGAGAAAGCGAAAAAGTTTGGTGATGTGCTGGCGTCGGTTTACGAGCGTGCGGATAAAGTCGTCGGTAAAATTCTTGAATCTGTCGACAAAAACACCACCGTCCTGATTATGTCTGACCACGGTTTTGCCCCGTTTCGCAGATCGGTTCATTTGAATACCTGGCTCAAGAACGAGGGGTATATTACCCTTATCGACGAATCGAAACAAGAGGAAAGCGAATACTTTTTAAACGTCGAGTGGACGCGCACGCAAGCCTACGGACTGGGCTTTAACGGTTTATACGTGAATCTGCGCGGCCGGGAGGCGAACGGCTTTGTTTCCAGGCGGGAAAAAAACGCGTTGTTGGAAGAGATCAGCGAGAAACTGCTTGCTCTTCGCGATCCGCAGAATGGCAATCGCATCGTCGACCGGGTGTATCTGGCCCACGAAGTTTACTCGGGCCAGAATTTTGAATATGCTCCGGATCTCGTTATTGGCTACAACCGCGGCTACCGCGCCTCTTGGGAAACCACGATTGGAAATTTTCCAAAAGAGTGGATCGAGGATAATCTCGACCCCTGGAGCGGCGACCATTGTATGGCGGCTGAGCTGGTCCCGGGCATCATTTTATCCAATCGTAAAATAAAGGCGAAAAATCCGAAACTTTACGATTTAGCCCCGACCATCCTAACGGAGTTTTCCGTTGCCACGAAAGAGGAGATGGTGGGCAAGTCGATATTCTAAAGTCACAGGTGCGTACTTAAAAACGCAGTGAAGCACAGCGCGGCAGATCTGCAAAATTTCAAAAACATAATAAAAAAATCAGTGTAATTGTAGAGTTGGCGCACGAAGGATCGGATGAATCAATTCAAAAATTAATTCAAATATCTAAGGGAGGTCGCAAAAACATTTTTTTTTCTGAATACAATATAAACAATTATTACTTTTATTATTATTATGTTTGCAAGTGTGTAACTTTTTAACATAATTATATTTTTTTAATATTTTTATTAATTTTGGATCTCTTAC
>JBHHWX010000482.1:0-4695 GCA_046756745.1 bacterium
AGAATCGAGGACGAAGAAATCATCGACCGCTATGTGCTGGGCAAGCTCACGCCAGTGGCAGAAAAATTTTTTGAGATCGTTCAGCATTTTTATGCTGAACGCTGGGTAAAAAAGGATGTTTATCCTTGTAAACGGCCGGGGATTACAGGACAAATGTCCTTAACAATTCTGTGTTCAGGATGAATATCCAGAACAATCGAAGCGTGTGTATGCAAGACCCTGAGACAATTCATGAACAGACTTTTGATGACGATGATCGCAATGTGGACAAGACAGACAAGACGATAACATCGCGCCCAATCAAACGGAGACGGAGAGGAGATGGAGCATACTGAATTCGAAAAGAACTTAAAAGCATTCATACAGAGCCGATTACCTTCAGATCAGGAAGAACACTTTGAAGAACATTATCTATCTTGCCGCCGGTGTTTTGCAGCCGTGCACAAAAGAATCGAGGACGAAGAAATCATCGACCGCTATGTGCTGGGCAAGCTCACGCCAGCGGTAGAAACGTTTTTGGAAAAGCACTGCCTGGCCTGTGAAACTTGTTTTCAAGAACTTAAAGCAACCGAAAAAATCATCCTCGGCCTGAAAGAAGCTGCCAAACTCGAGGAAATCAAATTTGATGAGCCTAAAGCCAGTCTGCTTGACAAAATAAGAGCGTGGTTGAAAAACGTCGCGCATTCACCGGCCTTTGCTCTCGCCGCCGCAGTCTTGATAATGATTCTGATTTATCCCGCCTATCTCGGCATCGTCAAATTACCTGAATTTCAGAACAGATTGCAGCAGCCGTACCTGCCGCAGGCCAATCCCATTACCTATTCGCTTAGTCAAAGCGGCGTCCGCGGCGCCACCCCAGTCATCACCCTTCCAAGACAGGACCCAAAGCGCCTATTTCTCTTAACTTTTACGCTGTTAGAAAAAACCGTTGTCCAACCCAACTACAAAGCTCACATAAGCGATGACGCAGGCAATGTCATCTGGCGGGAAGAAGATTTATCCCCGGCCGGAGATTTTGAAGTTTTCACCCTAATGTGCCAGCAGGCGTTTTTTCGCTCAGGGGCATATGAGCTGAGAGTCTTTGAGCTCGATCCTGCCGATTTACACACCACGAAAACATTTGTCTTCCCGTTTGAAATAGCCTTTGAAAAACGCTAACCCCCGGGTTTGAAGGTGACCTTTATTGTAAAGGTCGCCTTCTTTACGAATCCGCCTTGAGTAAGGTAAAACCGATTTTCGTCCCCTGACCCACCTCGCTTTCCACCCAAACTTTTCCACCGTGGCGTTGAACAATATGCTTGACAATAGCGAGACCCAGTCCAGTACCGCCCATAACCCGGGTGCGGCCTTTAGCCACCCGGTAGAAACGCTCGAAAATTCGAGACTGGTCGTCAATTGGAATACCAATGCCTCGATCAGACACCTCCACTTGAATATCCGCTTCCTGCTCTCTGGCCGTGATGGATATCACGTTGCCTTTTGCGCCGTACTTGATCGCGTTATCGATGAGATTCTCCAACAGAGTTTCGATATCCGTGGCGATTCCGAGCGCCTTCGGAAGGTTTGTAGGAATTTTAAGCTTCAGCTCAAAGCGTTTGTCGCTGTCCATCTTTGTAAAACTTTCAGCAACCTGTGAAATCAATTCCGATAGATCGAATCCCTCGAAAGGTTCCGATTCAACGGTTTCTAATTTCGAAAGCCGCAACAGATCCTCCACCAGCTTCGACATGCGGTCGGTGTGGCGGAGTATGATTTGCAGGAATTCGTACGAATTACTGTCTTCGAAAGCGCCGTTCTCCAACAGAGTTTCGGTGTACCCCTTTATGGCGGTGAGCGGCGTTCGGATTTCGTGAGACACGTTCGCCACGAAATCACGGCGGACATTTTCCAAATTTTTGAGGCGTGTAATGTCGTGAAAGACCACCACGGCGCCGGAAGGCTCGGCTTTGGAACCCAATACGGAAATATGCGCTTCCAAGCTTTTTCGAAACGGGCCGGTTAATTCAATCGATTCCACGACATCCCGTTTTTCGGTAATCGCCCGCGCGATGGCTTCCGGCAGCTTCGTCTGCCCTAGCACCTCTTTGACAGACTTCCGAACAATTATTTTGGACACGCGAAATATCTTTTGAAAGGATTGATTGATAAGGAGTATCTGGCCGTTTCGGTCCGTGACCGTGACGCCCTCGACCATGCTGTTTAGAATCGCCTGCAATTGATCGCGTTCGTGGGTGATCTCGTTGACATAATTTTGCAAGTCCGCCGCCATCTGATTCAGAGCAGAACCCAGATCCCCTAAATCATCCTGACTCTCGGAAGTAATTTTTTGGGTAAAATCGCCGCGTGCGATTCTTTTTGCGACAACTGACATTTCACGCAAGCCCTGAGTCAGGGGTTTGGAAACCAAAGCTCCAATCACGATCACCAAAACAAAGCCCACGGCGCTGGCCAGCCAAATCAGCCGATGAATTTGTGCCAGAGCATCATTAATTTCAGAGACCGGCACCGCCACACGTATCACGCCGTCCGGACTTTGAGCCGGGCCAACCGGCGTCGCCAAATACACCAAATCCAAATCCACGGTGGCGCTGTGGCGCTTGCTTTTTCCGAATCCTTTCGATAGAGCGTCACGTATCTCCGGCCGCTGGCTGTGATTCTCGAGTCCCGGCAAATCCGGCAAGTCCACCTTAGCATCCCCTAAGACCGTTCCTTTTAAATCGATGAGCGTCAACCGCATGCCCAAAGTACTGCCGATGGCGTCGGCTAAGCTATCGGCCTGCTGCATGGTGAGAGTGGTAAAATCGTTCGCCTCCACCAATTCTTTGGCCAGGAGCAGCTCCCGCTGCCAACGATTTTCAAAGCGCGTTTCAAAGTAGCGTTCCAAGCGAGCGCTGAGATACAAGACCATAAAAAGTAAGACCGCGGCCCCAATAAGCAGTTGTCCCGCCATCCATTTCCAACGCAGACTGAGCTTCATGGCTCCTCCTTGCGCAAGCGATAGCCAACTCCCCGCACGGTTTCGATGCAGTCCCCGGCCGCGCCCAATTTTGAACGGAGTCTGCGCATATGCGTATCCACGGTTCTGGAGAATCCGGTGTAGTTAGATCCCCAGATGCTTTCTAAGAGAATATCCCGGGTTTGCACTCGGCCCTGGCGTTCGAACAAAATGAGCAGGAGTTTGAATTCGGTGCTGGTCAGCTCCACCGGCTTGTCATCGACCAAGACCAGATGCTTTGGGACGTCGATGGTGATGTTGTTCACTGTAATCACTTCTTCGTCATCCTGGGAGGGATGCATGCGCTTTAACACCGCCTTAGCCCGTAGCACGAGCTCACGGGGACTGAACGGTTTGGTCACATAATCATCCGCGCCCAACTCAAATCCCACCACCCGGTCGATTTCTTCGCTTTTGGCCGTAAGCATAATGATAGGGATGTGTCGGGTGTTCTTTTCTTGTTTTAAAATCTTACACACTTCGGTCCCAGAGAGACCTGGCAGCATCAGGTCTAAAATGATCAAATCCGGCGAGATTTGTTCAACAACATCAAGCGCTTTATCGCCAGCCTCGGCCTTGTGGACGTGATACCCGGCTTGCTCCAGATGATAAGCGACCAAATCGAGAATATCCGCCTCATCCTCCACGACTAATATTTTTTCTTTTGACATGGTTCAAACTTAAAATTCTTACCGGTAATAGTCAATGCAAAAAAAACCAAATCCCAATAACCAAATTAGCGATCAATCCGGCCCACGAAACACACGAAATGACGCGAAAAACTTTTGCGGGGTGAAACAGACGGTGACCTTCTTCAAGAAGGTTACCGTCTTCGCCCAACTAGAGTTTCCTGTCGGTTCTGTGGACTATTCGACCAGACGGTTACGGTCGAACGCTCGACTTTAAATCGATTGAGTGTCTCGGCCACAAATTGACTATAACTGCGAAGTGATTTCAGTGGATTGTTGGCCATTTTCAATAGGCCGGTTGGACACGCAAAGCTTCCGCCGGGTCACGTTGCTGTATTTGTTTGGTATATGCTTCTTTGCGTCTCTTCCAAGTCTCATAGATGCCTTTCCAACGGCTGAAATCCGAACGCGTCTCATCAAAGGCATCGTACTTGGTCAATTTACCCCCCATGAGTGCGCCGTAGAAGTCTTCACTGAGGATGCCATACTTCTCTTCATACAGAGTTAAACGACGCTCAAGCAGCTTCATCTCGATGACTAATTCGTATAGCTTCATCTGTTATCTCCCATTGAAGTGACGATGTCGGTACTCATGTTATCTACAAGTACTACATTACAAGTATTCTCAATAGATCATTCATTTGAATTTAAAACAAAATCTGAACAAAAGCAATTCTTTCATTGCTTTACACTGGCCAAAACAAAAACTTCACCCAACATTGACTAAGTGGTGTTTTGGACAAATCCAGCCCACGAAACACACGAAAAGACGCGAAAAACGCTTACGGCTCGTTGGGGTTGGCCAAAAAGCCAGGAAATGTCGTTTCGACCAACGGACGGACAACTCGTTGCAAAACTCCGTTTTGGAACGCACTAATTCGTGAAACTCTGTTTCACAAAGAGGGTGCACGGAATATGCTTATAAAATCGAAACTGAATTTCTAAGATTCGTGCGTCGGGGCTGTCCAAAAGGGAAAAACATGTCTTTGCGAGGAGCGAAGCGACGAAGCA
>JBHHWX010000483.1:0-4690 GCA_046756745.1 bacterium
TTATTTTCACCGCTTTGAGTATCACAAACGCCTTGGCTATCGACGATTGCGTTGCGGACAACGAACGTTTCCTAAATTAAATTTTTACCAGATTTTTTACATTTTTCTTTGACAATGAAGGTTTTTTGGGCTACCTTCTTATAAAATAGAGAGAACGTAGTTTGACGGCAGAATGAACATTGGAAAGACAATGTTAATAAAATAAAAAATGACGTTGTGTAAGAGAACTAACTGATTTGAAAAATAAAGGCCCCAAACATCTATTACGTTACTTTCAATGCTAAAGGAGGAAATTATGGATTTGACTTTATTATGGTTTTTGATCATCGGCTTAGCGGCTGGCTGGTTAGCCGGTCAAATAATGAAAGGTAAAGGATTCGGTCTTGTTGGAAATTTAATCGTTGGTGTTGTAGGCGCTTGTATAGGCGGTTATGTATTTGGTATGCTTGATATTGCCGCAGGTGGATTAATCGGCTCCCTGGCGGCTGCTTTAGTGGGAGCCTTGATTTTATTATGGATTGTAGGGATGGTCAAAAAAGCTTAAAAGGAATTCGGCTTTCTCCTTACAAGAATAATTTTGGATAAACTGTTCGTCGTGGTACAAACGATAGTTTGGGGCCTTTAATTATTTTTGGTAATTTTTCGGCCAGATTCCGCCAGATAGACCGGTGTTGCCTGTTACAGTGTCTGTTAGTGAAACAATAGCCATCCGGGTACAGTTATTTTCGTATTCGATTGGCGAGCGTTTTGGACATTTTTTTTAACTCTTGCAAAGTCAGGCCCTTACCGGCTTCATATAATCCAAGATTAAATCCCAACAATAACAAAATCAGGCTGCATAAGTATTCTAATTCATTCATTTTTGATTACCGCTGTAAAATTCTTTCCTGAAGTAAGACGTTTATCAACATTATCGCAATAATCGAACCTCGATTAAGTATGAGACTAAAAGATCAAATCTCTTACACGGCTGTAAAACCTTCTCATCTTTTGACATTTAATAAAACGAAATTTACGCATCTATCCATTTCCACTTTTTTTGCGTGCAGTTTGAATTCACGAATATCATGACACCCGCCCTTGTTCTCTTGATTGGAATTATTGCGGTCTCTTCATCCTCCATCTTAATACGCCTGTGCGATGCCCCGGCCTTGGTTATCGCAGCTTACAGACTCACCATTGCATCTTTCTTTTTTTTAGCGACATCCAAGTTGAAAAAAAATCAACTCTTTACTGGAATCACGCGTCGAGATAGCGTCCTTGCCATGCTTTCCGGGTTTTTTTTGAGTATTCATTTCGCTGCTTGGATCACTTCGTTGGAATACACCTCGGTTGCAAGTTCAGTTGTCCTGGTATCAACAACTCCGGTTTTTGTCGCTCTTGGGTCTGTTTTTTTTCTCAAAGAAAAGCTGGGGAAAATACTGGTTTATGGCATCACAGGTACTGTGCTTGGCGCCGGCATCCTCGGAGCAAGCGGAACGGCAGGCGGCCCGGAATTCCATTCGTGGATTGGAAATGCGTTAGCGCTACTGGGTGCGGTTGGAATGGCAGGTTATCTTCTGTGTGGCCGCAGATTGCGTTCTGAAGTGACGACATTAACCTATGTGGCCTTGGTCTATTCCGCAGCGGCCGTGATCATGGTGCTGGTGACTTTTTTATTCAAACTCAATATGCTGGCTTTTTCGAGCAAAACCTATCTTTTGCTTGTTCTGATCGCTATCTTCCCTCAAATTATCGGTCATACAAGTTTCAATTGGGCGCTGAAATTTGTCTCGGCAACGGTTATCGCTGTCGTGACTCTTGGCGAGCCAATCGGGGCTTCGATCATGGCTTTTTTTATTTTTGGAGAAACTTTGACTGCATTTCAAACAATTGGCGGTATATTAATCTTAATGGGTGTGGCGTTGGCAATCCGCGGAGCCTCTACAACACCCTGCGGAGAAAACTCATAAGGATGGAAGTTGTTCTTTTGGGAACCGGCGCAGCTTTGCCAACGCCCCGTCGCAGGCCTTCCTCGGCCGCCTTAATTCGAGAAGATGAAATTCTTCTGTTTGATTGTGGCGAGGGGGCACAAATCCAGTTTCAAAAAGCTCAATTAAAACCGGGGAAGCTTACCAAGATTTTCATCTCCCATTTGCACGGCGACCATTTTTATGGCTTGATTGGTCTTTTGACTTCTTTCCAACTTTTAGGCCGCAGCAAGCCGATCAGCCTTTGGGGTCCCCAGGGTATTGGCAGCTATGTGAATTTCATGCAGAAGTTGTCTCGTTTGTCATTCAACTATCAAATTGACGTTCATGAGGTTGCTGCCGGCACAACGGAAACCCATTGGGATTTCGGAGAGTACCGGATCGTCGCCATGCCGTTGGAGCACAGCATTTTCACTCTTGGTTTTCGATTGCAAGACAAGGCCAGACCCGGAAAGTTCTTTATTGAAAAAGCGGAACAGTTGGGCGTTCCGGAGGGGCCGTTGCGTGGAAAGCTGCAGAAAGGTGAAACAATAACATTACCAAGCGGCTTGGAAATTAAACCCTCGGACATTCTCGGGTCGCCGCGTCCCGGGAAAATTGTTGCCTTTTGCCTGGATACGCGCCCTTGTGAAAATAGCCTGCGGCTTGCTTATAACACAGATCTGGTTGTCCATGATGGGACTTTCGATGAGGAGCAGAAAGAATGGGCGCATTCTACCGGGCATTGCACCGTTAAACAAGCGGCGGAAATCGCCGAAAAGGCTGGAGCCAAAAAATTGGTTCTTTCACATATCAGCGCTCGCTACAAAGCGGAAGATGCGCAACGGCTGCTCAATGAAGCGCAGACGGTTTTCAAAAACTCAATTCTGGCGCATGACTTGCTCCGCCTCAGAGTTTAAGATGGAGAGAAAGAATAAAAAAATTCGAGCAGTTCTTTTCGACGTCGGAAATACATTGCTCTTTCCTGATTATCCGTTTATTCGGAAATTGCTGAGCGAATACCAAATCGAGGTAAGCGTAGCGACGCTCAAAGCGTTGGATTTTGAAGCCAAAGTCAAAACACAAAACCTTCAGGCACATCAACCCTGGAAGCATTACTTTACAGTTTGGTTGACCAGCGCCGGCGTGCAGGATCGAGATTTACCGGAGCTTTTTCGCAAACTTTGGCAGAGACACCGGCATAAGAACTTGTGGAGTCTCGTAGACCAAGAGGTTTACCCAACACTCAAGGAACTTAAAAACCGGGAATATCGATTAGGTGTTATTTCGAATTCCGATGGCAAGATAAAGCGCCTTTTAAACGAAGCGGGACTTCTCACCTATTTTGATACGGTGGCTGATTCCGGACTCGTTGGCGCCCGCAAGCCCGATCCAATAATATTTGAAGGCGCTGTTCGCGAATTAAAAATGAATCCTGAAGAGGCGCTCTTTGTGGGGGATTCCTATGAAATGGATGTCGTGGGCGCTTTAAATGCTGGCTTGTCAGCGCTCCTTTTTGATCCTTTGAATAAAGGGTCAGAACTCGGTTGCTCCAGAATTGGAAGATTGAGTGATCTTTTGAACATTGTCTAAAAACTCCGTAGTCAATCAACTAAACTTCAAGCTAAGGGGAAAGCATCATGGAACGGTTTATCAAATTCGAAAAAGAAATCAACATGGAGCACCTGAAGTCTGCTCTGTCGCAGCACAATCCGGGTATTATGCTTCTTCGGCATTCAAAGCTGACCGGCACTGTTAAGGTACGCGCTAAAGATGATCTCACGAAAAGAGAAATCAAGCAAGCATTTCAACCGTACAAAGTCAGAAAAATATATGACGACTTTCCAGTTAAAATGGTCAGGTCTTAGTTGTCGCGTTCGGGAATGGCCTTTTGCAACAGAAACTATTTCAAACAATACAACTTATTATGAAACGTAGCACTTAGCGGCTAGGAAGGGGTAGTGTCATTTCGAATCCCGACGTTTTTTGTCGGGTGAGAAATCTGAGAACGGCAGTTGCTAAAATTTAAGGCATTTTTTTTAAGTCTAAATCCTGCCGCAGTCAGATTCCTCACCCTGGGAAACGGGTTCGGAATGACAGAGGCCGTACTAATTTACGAATTATTCAGGTTTGCACACATCCTTAGCGAAGGCGTCCCCGCCGAGCTAAGCAGGGATTCACCCTCGTCCAGGAGACCTTCGGGTAAGCTTATCGGTAATCGTTCACTCGCTTTTTTCGGACGCTGATTTTCACTGATTTCCGCAGATGAAAAAGAAGAACATGAATTTTTGAACGCAGTTTAATATCAACCAATGCCATAAAAAGTTTTCAAGAAATGTTAAGCCTCGTGCTTGATACGGGCTTCGTCACGTTAAGAAATTGACGGTTTTTATTTTCCACTCCTCTTGATTTTCTGTATCCCATTTAATACCTTGTTCCCATAAGATTTTTCGAATCGGAATTCGAAAACAATGAGCTTGTTGGAACGCTTTAATATTCTCAATGCGGAATTGGGCGCCTATTACGGCGGGCAGCATCCGCGGGTTTTCACAACTGTGGCTGAAGAACATAGTGCAGCCCGGAATACGTCGGCTATCATGGCCCGGCCGTATTTGGGGATATTAAGAGTCATGGGTACGGAGCACACGGACTTGCTGCATCGCATCACAACCAACGAGCTGCGAAATTTGAATCCCGGCGACGGACAGATCAATATTTTTGCGAATGAAAAGGGCAAAATA
>JBHHWX010000484.1:0-4678 GCA_046756745.1 bacterium
ACTGATGATTATGTAGACATTCCCAAGTGAGAAATGAGAGAAATGTTTGTTATCATATTAACTGCTGAGATTTTTCTCTGCGGAGCTCAGCGTTCTCTGCGAACTCTGCGTTAATAATTTAATACATAATTCAGGATAAAAGAACCCAATGACCCAAACCGAAGAAATTTTAACCAGCCGAATCGATTTATCCGGACTCCAAAAAGCCGTTGCACGTATGCAGCAGGAGCTGCACAAAGTTGTGGTTGGACAGCAGAACATGATCGACTTTCTCATTGCCGCCCTATTAGCGGATGGCCACGTCCTTTTGGAGGGAGTTCCCGGAATCGCGAAAACCCTGACAGCGAAACTCATCGCCCAAACCGTATCCGTCGATTTTTCCCGGATTCAGTTTACGCCCGACCTCATGCCCTCGGATGTTATCGGGACATCTGTCTTCAATATGAAAAAAGCGGATTTCGAATTCAACCGCGGCCCGCTGTTCTCCAACCTGATATTAATCGACGAAATCAACCGGGCGCCGGCAAAGACACAAGCCGCGCTTTTCGAGGTGATGGAAGAGCGTCAGATCACTGTGGACGGCACAACCTACGTCATGGAAAAGCCGTTTATCGTGATCGCAACGCAGAACCCGATCGAGCAAGAAGGCACCTACCGGCTGCCGGAGGCGCAGATAGACCGGTTTCTCTTCAAAATCGAGGTGGACTATCCTTCTTCGCAAGAGGAGTCCATACTGCTCGCCGAATTTCACCAACGAAAAAATCACCATGATTTTCGCGACGTCAAGGCCGTGCTCACAGCCAAGCAGCTTTTCGATTATCAGAAAAAGGTCGCGTCGGTTCTCATGACTCAAAAGATCATCGACTATATCGTGCAGATTGTGCGGCACACACGAAATCACCCGGCGTTGTTTTTGGGCGGCTCGCCCCGGGCTTCCCTGGCCATGATGACGGGCGCACAAGCCTTTGCCGCCATGCAGGGCCGGGATTTCGTCACCCCGGAAGATGTGCAGCGCGTGGTCTATCCGGCGTTGCGGCACCGGCTGCTGCTGGCGCCGGAAAAAGAAATGGAAGGCGCCCGGCCTGATGATATCATCAAACAGATCGTAGAAAAAATCGAGGTACCCAGATAATTTCTTTTTTGAAAAGTCTCTATTTCGGAAGACGTTTCTTCCTCGGAATAACCGGGGTGGCCCTGCTGTTTGTGATGGGGTATTTCTCAGCGTTTTTAACGCCTTTCGCCAAAATGAGTTTGTTCAGCTTGGTTATGGTGACGGGCATCGACTGTCTTCTTCTGTACCGTATTCCTCGCGGCGTGTTTGCCCGCCGGGAAACCGGAGAGCGTTTTTCGAACGGCGATGAAAATGAAGTCCAGATGACTCTCGAGAATTTTTACCGGTTTCCAGTGCAAGTGGCAATTATCGACGAGCTGCCGGCGCAATTTCAGATTCGCAACCAGAAAATCCAAGTCGAGCTGCAACCCGGAAGCACAAAAACCGTGACCTACACGTTAAAACCGCTTTCGCGCGGGGTCTATTCTTTTGGAGCGCTCAATATTTTCGTGTCGAGCAGGCTTGCGCTTTTAAGCCGGAGATTCAAGTTCGACCAAAATAAGGATGTGGCGGTTTACCCTTCTTACATCCAAATGCGCAAATATGAGCTGCTGGCCGTTTCACACAACCTGACCGAAGCCGGCATAAAAAAAGTGCGACGTGTGGGCCACATGCTGGAATTTGACCGGATTCGCGAATACGTGCGCGGCGATGACTACCGTACTATCAATTGGAAAGCCACAGCACGCAAAAACGACGTCATGGTCAACGAATATCAGGATGAAAAATCACAGCAGGTCTACAGTATTATCGACAAAGGCCGGGTGATGAAGATGCCCTTTGCAGGGATGACCCTGCTCGATTATGCCATCAATGCCAGTTTGGTGATTTCAAATATTGTCATCCGAAAACAGGATAAAGCCGGAATTGTCACTTTTTCGCACCGGCTCGACAGCATTCTGCCCGCGGATCGAAAAAAATCACACATGCTCAAAATCATGGAACTACTGTACAATCAAAAAACGCAGTATCTGGAATCCAATTTCGAGCTGCTGCATGTTACGATCAAGCGTAAAATTAGGCATCGAAGTTTGATCCTGCTTTTTACAAACTTCGAGACTCTGGCCGCGATGAAAAGGCAGCTTCCGTTTTTGCGCGGCATGGCCTCGCTTCACCTGCTGGTGACGGTCTTTTTCGAGAACACCGAGCTCAAAAACCTGCTCAACAAGTCCGCTGCAAATACGGAAGAAATTTATATAAAAACCATCGCTGAAAAATTTGCTTACGAAAAGCGGCAGATTGTCAAGGAATTGAGCCGGTACGGCATACATTCGATCTTGACCACACCGAGCGCCCTTTCCGTGAATACCATCAACAAATACCTGGAGCTGAAAGCGCGGGGAATGATTTAACATGGAAGAATCCGTACAAATTCAAACCGCACAAAATGTCGAGATCGATTATGCCATCGCCGGCATCGGTGACCGGGTTCTGGCCCTCTTTATCGACTATGTCATCTTGGCGGGATACGCCATTGGCGCGGTATTTTTCGTGAGCCTTTTACGTACGGCCGGCTTGACGTCGGATAACGGCTTCATTGCCTTATGGGTTGTCCTATCCCTGCCTTTTCTCTGCTATGACCTTCTCTGTGAAATATTCATGGACGGCCAGAGCTTCGGGAAAAAAGCTCTAAAGATTAAGGTTGTCAAAATCGACGGCGCCCAACCCGGGATTGGCGATTATTTTTTGAGGTGGATTTTTCGAATCATCGATATCCTTGTGCTGTACGGAAGTGTGGCCATCATCACGATTTTGATAAATGGCAAAGGCCAGAGGCTTGGCGACATCGCAGCCGGAACAACCGTGGTCAAATTGAAGGCGCCGGTTAGGTTAGAGGATACCATCCTAACGGTTGTCGAAGATAAGTATCAGCCGGTTTTCTCCTGGGTCATGCAGCTCAGCGACAGCGACATCGCCACCATTAAGAAAGTTTTGAATTCGAAAGTGGAAGACCCCAAAATCGCCAACCACGTGGCCTTCAAAACCAAAACCGCCATTGAAAGTAAACTTGGAATTCAATCCGATCTCATGCCGAGGACTTTTCTCAAAACGGTTTTGAAGGATTATAATTTTTATAGTATTGACAATTAAATTCTTATTTCTTAGTTTTCGTTACAAATTGAAATAGAGCTGCACTTCTCCTGACATTCCCGCATGTCCTGATTCCTCCTCCTCGATTTCCGATAATGTGCGCCCATATGCTTTAAGCGGGTAAGCACTTGGGAAAAACATTCTGCTGCAGAAACGAATTGATTTTATCAAACGTCCTTTCAATGAGTCTCGGGAAGGGTAAAAGTCATGATTGGCAAAACCATATCCCACTACAAAATCCTCGAAAAACTCGGCGAGGGTGGGATGGGCGTCGTTTACAAAGCCGAGGACACCAAACTCGACCGCTTCGTCGCCCTCAAGTTTCTGCCTTCTCATCTCAGCCAGGCAGAGGAAGAGAAGCAACGCTTCATCCACGAGTCCAAAGCCGCCTCGGCTTTGGACCATCCCAACATCTGCACCATATACGAAATCGATGAGACCAAGCCTGCCCCCGGGGAACCGGAGGCAGGCCAGATGTTTATCGCCATGGCGGGTATGAAATACAAACTGAATATCACAAATAATACCAAATATGTCTACCATAGATTGACAAATTATGTATAATAATGTATATTTGAGCCATGCGATTCCATAGAAAAATTTTGGAAAACATTGAGCCACAACTGGCTGCCAGAGAAATCATTGTTATCACGGGCATGCGACGGGTGGGCAAGACCACTTTACTACAAATGATCTATGACGAAATCGAAAGTGACAACAAAGTTTTTCTCGATATTGAAAACATCCTCGAACAGAAGGTGTTTGAAGAAGTTGATTACAATAACATTTGGGCAAATCTGCAAACCTACGGAATTGTCCATCAAGAAAAAGCTTATATCTTTCTGGACGAAATCCAGGCCATGCCGCAAATTGTCAAAGCTATCAAATATCTTTATGATCATTATGACGTAAAATTTTTCCTGACCGGTTCAAGCAGTTTTTATTTAAAAAATGTATTTCCGGAAAGTCTGGCCGGTCGAAAAATGGTGTTCGAGCTCTTTCCGCTTACTTTTGAAGAATTTTTATGGTTTAGGGGGGTGGAAAGGAAAGCTCATCATTCTTTTAGAGAAAAGGGAAAAAATAAAAACGCTATCTCTTATGAGAAAACGAAGAAGCTTTTTGAAGAATATCTGGCCTTTGGCGGCTTTCCGCAGGTCGTGTTAGCCGACGGCGAAGCGCAAAAGAAATTATATCTGAAAGACATTTTCACCTCTTATTTCGAGATGGATGTGAGAAGATTGGCCGACTTTCGACAGTTGAGCGCGTTTCGGGATATGCTGCTGCTGTTGATGCAGCGTGTCGGTTCTAAGCTGGAAATTTCGAAGCTTGCTTCCGAGATTGGCATATCACGCGAGACCGTTTATTCATATCTTTCTTTTTTGCAGGGTACTTACTTCATCTTCTTAATCCCTCCTTTTAGCAGAAATGTGGACAGAGAGGTTAGCGGAACAAAAAAGGTCTATTTTTGTGACAATG
>JBHHWX010000485.1:0-4677 GCA_046756745.1 bacterium
GTACGACCGTTTGTTCACCAAAGCCGACCCGGCTGAAGACAAGGACATCGACTACAAAACATACCTTAATCCCCATTCGCTCGAAACCTTGACCGCGTGTAAGTTAGAACCCGGTTTAGCACAAGCCCGCGACGGCGACCGCTTCCAATTCGAGCGGCAAGGCTACTTTTGTGTCGATCGCGATTCAAATGAAGAGAGGCTCGTTTTTAACCGGACGGTATCCTTGCGCGACTCATGGGCGAAAATTGAAAAACAAAACCATTCATAGAAATACGCCCGAATTGCTCAAGCAGGCGTCCTCGCCTGCGATCTAACACGTTGATATGGCGTAAATCTGGAGACCGTTCCGAAATGGAAATTGCGGATGACAATTTCCCCATCCCCGAAAACAAATCGATGGAAGAATGGGAAAGAATCAAAAAAGTTGATTTGCATTTTAACATTATGATTGTTAATTTTAGAAAGTTACAGAATACTAGGAGTATATCTATGAGTAAAATAATTGATTCTCAAACTACTGTTGTGAGAACCAGTCGAGGGCTGTCTATCGCTGGTACTCGAATTACTATATACCATATAATGGATTATCTTAAGGCTGGTTGGCCATCTAAACTGATTCAAGATTGGTTGAATTTAACAGACAAACAAATTACCGATGTAATAGCTTATATTGAAGCACATAGGGACGAAGTGGAAGCAGAGTATCAAGAGGTTTTACAACAGGCCGAAGAAAGTCGCAAATACTGGGAAGAACAGAATCGAGAACGGTTTGCTAAAATTGCAGCAATCCCTCCCAAGCCACCTAAGCCGGGTCAGGAAAAAATACAAGCAAAGCTAAAGGTGTGGAAAGAAAAACTAAACATGACATGATAGCGATATTGGCGGATCGTAACATTGAAGGGCAAGCCTTGATTTTATGGGGTATACTCGCAGCAGAAGGGTGGGTTGAATTGTGCTCTCTTAAATTGGTAATTTTTGCAGAGGTAGGTTTACATTTTGAAACCAGTGATCGAGAAGTTTGGCGATTCGCTCAACATAATGGGATGATTTTATTGACAGATAATCGCAATATGAAAGGAAAAGATTCATTAGAACAAACGATTCGAGAAGAAAATACAAAAACATCATTACCCGTTTTAACAATTGGTAATGTGAATCGAATTGTAAAGAAAAGCTATCGTGAGCAATGTGCATCTCGATTAGTTGAAATCATACTGGATCTGGAAAATTATTTGGGATCTGGCCGGATCTTTATTCCATAGTTAAGTTACTTGCAGGGCTATGGCTTTTTGAGGTAGTTACTTATCCATGGCAACCCATATCAAAACTCCTGTAATCATCGAATCGGCAGGGAACAAACCGAAGAAAATCGAAGAATTCATCGGACGGGTGAATTCCAAAACCGGCGATGTGAGTATTGCCCGCATGAAAAGCCCTGGTGGGTGGATCGAGCCGGGACAACGTCCTGAATTCGACGAATACACCGTGGTATTAAATGGCATGCTGCGGGTGGAAACCGAAAACAGCTCCATCGAAGTCAATGCCGGCGAGGCGGTCATCGTGCATCGTGGTGAATGGGTGCAATACAGCACACCCGGCCCGCAAGGCGCTGAATATATCGCCGTTTGTAGCCCGGCCTTCTCACCGGATACCGTGAATCGAGACGTATGATATCCCCTGTGAATGGTTACCAATCCTCTTTCAGAACCGCATACAACTCGAGATCCTCAAATTGATCCCATTTCTTGATATGTTGTCTGGCACAACCTTCATATTTCATCCCGAGTTTTTGCATCACGCGACCGGAGGCCGGATTTCTGATGAGATAAGAGGCGTGAACGCGGTTCAAATGCAGTGTGTGAAATGCATAATCGAGGACAGCGTAGGCCGCTTCGGTACAATACCCTTTGCCCCAGAAAGGTTTACCGATCCAGTAACCGAGCTCGGCTCGCTGAAAACGAGTCACGATCACCAGCCCTATCGCCCCAACTAATTCATTTTGTTTTTGCAAGATGATCGCAAAGTTGACGAGCTCACCTGCTTCAAACTTAGGCTGATGCGTCGAAATCCACTCTTCGGCCATGCCGTCCGCATAGGGATGCGGGATATTCAGCGTCGTATCAGCGATAGCCCGCTCACCGGCCAAACGCTGGACATCCTTCGCATCCGTCAATTCGAACGGCCGCAGTAAAAGCCGTTGGGTCTTTAATGTTGGTTGGCGTTTCATTTTCTCCTTTAAGAGCCGCTGGTTTTTCGTACCGTAAACGTCTCGCTTGCAGCATGTTAATTTAGCCCGGGTCTGAATGAAAAGAACCCGGATAAGCAGAAAGCACGAATTCAAAACCGGCTTCGACGGAACGCGGAACTTCCGAGTATCCGGGGTATTGCACAAAGTCGTTTCCAACATTCAAAGCAACAAAGCTCGCAAGCAAGATCAATTCCTTTAAAAAGATAACATTATTTAAAAGATTGTCAAAAGAAAATGAATGCGGGTGCAACACGCTTATTGAGAAAATTATTTTTGCATTTTGCCGTAAATTCAAGTATCTTAGTCGCATTAAAACCAATAAAACGGCATTTCTTTGACAAAAGAGGAAGAGGTAGCACATGACACTTCGTATCGCAATTTTGTCTCTGATGGTTTCAACGTCGTATGCGCAATCCAATATTCAGTTTAACCGCTGGTTCGAAAACAAGACCTTACGGGTCGACTATCAACACACCGGCACGGCCACGCAAGAATTCATCAGCTTGGATCAGGCTTATGAAGGAGGACTTTGGGCCGGCAGCCGCAAAAATCTCATCGATACGTTAAACTTGGGAAAGTATCTGGTTAAGGTGTTCGATGTCGGTACCAACCGTCTCCTCTACTCTCGTGGTTTTGCCAGCGTTTTCGGCGAGTGGCAAACCACCAACGAAGCACAGAACCAAATCTTTCGCACCTTTCACGAAAGCGTTCTGCTGCCTTTTCCGAAAAAACCGGTGCAGGTGACGCTGGCCAAACGGGATAAATGGATGCATTTTCAGGACATCTTTTCTACGGTCATCGACCCTCATTCCCGGTTTGTGAACCGGGAGCAGCGCGGCCGGAAATTCAAGGTGCTGACGTTGCTGGAAAACGGCCCGGCGCATGAGAAAGTCGATTTCTTGCTGCTTGGCGACGGCTACTGCTTTTCTTATTCAGACTGATATGAAGTGAAACCTGAATAAGTCCTTTTATCCCACGGGGTTTGAGGAGAAGCTTCGCTAAGATATTGAGAACCCAAAAACCTTCACAAACAGAGCAAGTTTTTCTCACTCATAGAATCAAATAAAGACAAAACATTGGATGCCAAAATAATTTCTATGCTGCCTCGGAAAGGCTAAAAAGGATTGAATTATTTTGACATTATTTTTTCATTAACAACAATTGTCTCGTCGGTTTGCCCCGTTGGAACCTTTTGTAGAGATTGTAATTTACCGTTTTATTCAGGCTGATATGAAGTGAAACCTGAATAAGTCCATTTTATCCCACGGGGTTTGAGGAGAAGCTTCGTTAGATAGTTACAAACGAAAGTTATAAAATCGGAAGCGCCCCCAGCAATACAGTTATGTTACTTTCTACAGATTCATTGTGAAGAAGTTTTTTCGACGTTCGTAACTTATTTGAATTGGGCGTCTAACGCATTAACACCAAACGGCGACTTGATACAAAACCCTTCTCTGTTTTGAGGGCTGAGCTAGTCGCCTCCATACGATACACATAAATGCCGCTGGCCACCTGCACGCCGTTTCCATTCTTACTATCCCAAAAAACCTTGTGACGTCCCGGCGGCATTTCCCGCGAAAGAAGCCTGCGGACAAGCTCGCCACGCAAATTGTAGATGGACACCTTCACATGGCTTTGAACCGGTACAGAGAACTCGATGGTCGTCGTTGGATTAAACGGATTCGGATAATTTTGACCCAACTCAAATGCAACAGGAACAAGCGCTGTTTCTGTAATGTCCGATGAAGATTGTGAATCCTCAGACGCAGCGCTCGACGGGTCTCGCATTTTTGCAGCGGTGGTCTCCATCGTGACGACCAGCTCCGGCGCTGTGCCGCCCTCTTTGGAGCTGTATTTAGCGGCATCCGAAGCACTGTTTTTGATACCAAAACTATAAATTCCGTTACCGGTGATCGCTGCCGTCACATCAAACTCGACAGTTTCGTTCAAATTAACCTGTCCGAGAGAACTCAAGGGGAAACCATTAATCGCCGGCGCGTTGTTCCAGATCAAGCCCGCTTCATCCCAGGGCGTGGTCGTCCCGGTATAGTCGTTAGAAACCGAGTAAATCGAGCCGCCGTCAGGACCGGGGTTGATCACAACCAAACGAATTTTGGCGCTTTGTACAACTCCAGAGACTCCTGTGATATTGAATTTCAAATAAGTGATATTGGTCGAAGAGCTCGTCACCCTGACTCGCAGTTCGGCGGAGCCGCCATAAACCTTAGTTGGCCTGGATGATTTGCCAAACGTATCATCCGTCGGAGTCAGCGTAATCGAGCTCGGCGGCGCCGTGACCGTAAAATCGCTCGCACTGGCGGCGGTTCCGGCAGCATTCGTCACGCTCACCGGACCCGTCGTCGCTCCTACCGGCGACGCAGCTCGGAGCTGAGTCGCGCTATCTACAGTAAAACTCGAAGCCGCGCTGC
>JBHHWX010000486.1:0-4657 GCA_046756745.1 bacterium
TGGGCGGCAGGTTAGTGCGGCAGCAAGCGGCAAAAATGCGGGCGGTCGGAATAAAATAGGCGTTGCTGCTGTGGAAAAGCGTGCGCTCCAAAACTGCGGTGGAAAGGTCCGCCGCCGCCCCGGAATTCTGATAATGCTTGACTTCGTAGGCCAGAATCTTGCCGTCTTTGCTGACGCCGATTTTGAAATCAGCGGAATAGGGATGACGTTTGCCGGTCATTTTGATGTCGTCGAACCGGCTCAAAACCAGCTCCACCGGTTTTTGCAGATGCCAGGCTGCCAGCGCCGCCAGGCACGACCACGGCGTGGCCTGATCCTCTTTGCCCCCAAAGCCGCCGCCCAGGCGCTTGACATCGACTTCAATTTTGTGGTGCGGGACGCCCAAAATTTTTGCCACCGTCCTTTGCACCGCGTAGGGACTTTGCGTAGAGGAGTCGACGCGCAGACACTTTCCCTCCAACGGGATCGCCCGGGCGCGCTGCGTTTCCATATAAAGGTGTTCTTGACCGCCGAGGTCGCACCGGCCTTCCACGACGACATCGCACTGTTCCCAGGCGTTGTCCACGTCGCCCAGCGCGAACGTTCGCGGAGCGCCGATGATTTGGCCCTGCGCAAAGGCCTCACGCGGATCGGTGATGACAGGCAGCTCCGAGACGCGCATCTCGATTTTCTTCACCGCTTTTTGCGCCTGCTCCGGCGTTTCCGCCACTACCAGGGCCACCGGTTCGCCGACGTAGTGCACTTCGTCTTTTGCGAGCAGCGTTTCATCTTGAATGAGCGGACCGATTTGATTCTCGCCCGGGATGTCGTCAGCGGTGAACACCGCGGCCACGCCTGCTTGCGCCAACGCCGGTTCGATATCCAGCGCTGTGATCTTGGCGTGCGCCGATGGCGAAGAAAAGACCGCAGCGAAAAGCAGACCCGCTGGCCGGGGCACGTCGTCCACATATTGCGATTCGCCGCGGGTGTGGGCCGCCGCGTCAAGGTGTTTCATAGAAATCCCTCGCAGTGCAACTATTTAGTTCTAAAGGCAAAATTATTTTATGGCAAAATGATTTAAAATCAAAGCTAAGGGGAAATCGTTTTAAAGATGATTCTATCATGATTTGCCATTAAATTATTTTGCCATGATTTTTTTCTTGCGATGAACAAGGACGGCTGAATAGTGAACGCACAGTTACAAACTCCGGGAACAGTTTGGTAAAATGCGCGATGAGCAGTTGTCGCACCAACAGGCGCTTGTATTCGGCGCCGCCGCGAATATCGCTGATGGGCGAAATTTCCGTCATCGCTACGGATACGGCGCCTAAAATGGTCTCCTTGTCGATGCAACTCCCTTCTAAGTAGTCACAGGTCGCGTACATGAACAGCGGCACCGGCGCCACGCCGCCTATGGTTAACTGAACGTCGGCAACGATGCCGTTTTGCGCTCGAATTTTAATGGCGCTGTTCACCGCAGCGATATCGAGCGTTTTGCGTTTCGAGACTTTTTCGAAGTGAATTCTGGTTTCCGGCTCCGGAACCGGAAAAACGATCTCGGTGAGAATTTCCGATGGCGCTTTGTCGAGATTCTTGTAGCCTTTGTAAAAGGATTTCAAGGGCACGGTTCGTCGCTTTTTGCCCGCTTCCAGGACCAATGTGGATTCCAAAGCCAAGAGCAGAATCGTCATATCGCCGATAGGGGAGGCGTTGACGATGTTGCCTCCCAACGTGGCGCGGTTGCGAATCTGCCACGAGGCGTTCATCTGCATGTAATCCGGCATATTGGGAATGATGTTGAGGATGTCCGGATGCCAGGCGAACGCCTCGAAAGTCGTCAGCGCGCCGACGTGCACCTGCCCGTTTTTGACGGAGATGCCCTGCCATTCCGGCCTCGCGTTCAAAACGGCAACCTGAGCATCGGGCAGGAGATCGCCTTTTTGCAAGTAAATGTCGGTGCCGCCGGCAATGATGAATGCCGGTTTTCGCTTTCCGTTTAATGGCTTGGGTTTGGGCAGCTTTTTCAGCCGTCCCGGAATGGATGTAAAGTAAGACGGCAGCGCACTCTGTTCCACTAACTCCGCGATGGTTTCAGCCGCGCTCAGCTCCTTGCTGTTTCCGGAGCCGTTCCCGAATGCGTCGATCAGCTTCTGTCCGGCGCGCAAGAGGGAGGCGTAGCCGGTGCAGCGGCACAAGTTGCCGCCCAAAGCATATTTTATCCCATCCGCAGTCAGCCCGGGAGCGGCGTTTATCAAATAGCCGGTGAGCGAAACCACGATACCCGGCGTACAAAAGCCGCACTGAGAGCCGCCTTCATCGACAATCGCCTGTTGCACCGGCGTGAGCTTCTCCCTATTCAGCCCCTCTATGGTGACCAGATGCTTGCCTTGCAGCTCGCCGACGGGTATGAGGCAGGAGGTAACGGGTTTGTACCGGACTTCCTGGCCAAGCCATTCACCGATCAACACCACACACGCCCCGCAGTCGCCTTCTTTGCACCCTTCTTTGGTGCCGACCAGTCGTTCCCGGCGGCGCAGGTAGTCGAGCACCAAGACACCGGGCGACTCAGAAGTCGTGACTTCGCGATCGTTGAGGATGAAGTGGGTTTGTGAGGTCATTGCGCTCCACTAATCAGTAAACAGTCTTATGCTAAAGAGCCGGGTCAGAATTAAGCATCAGGCGTGTGATAATATTGTTTGGCCTTTTCTGTCACCGCGACGACATACGCTGTTTTTCCTTTTGTGTAGTTAACTCTGTCATTTGGATAGCGTTCAGACAGATTGATCTTCAATTTCTCATACCGCTTTGCTTCTTCAGGAAATTCCCGCAGATAATCTCTGAAGAAAAGTCTCTCCCACAATTGTGAGTCTGCCTCCACCAGGTGAATATGGTGCGTGCGTTTACCCGCAGAATTACGTTTGATAAACCAAGCGTAAGCCGGTGAAACATCGGTGCGCCAAAAATAATCATACCCTTCCGACTCCAGCGCCGGCACAATCTGTTTCTGGGTTTCCTCCAAGCTGTTGACCTCGACCAGCATATCGACCACCGGTTTTGCGGAGAGTCCCGGAATGGCGGTACTCCCGAAGTGCTCGATTCGGACAATGAGCGGCTGAGGAAATTTAGCCCGCAAAATATCTGCCTCTTTTTCAAAGAGTCGCTGCCATTTGACATCATACGGAACAAGAGATATGTCCTCTTGTATGACTTTTTCGATTCGTTGTTGCAGGCTTTCTTGCAATCTGGGATTTCTTTCGGTAACCGAAACGCAAGCATCGCTTGCGCTGCCAATTCACAACCCACGAAAAATATTTTAACGCAGAGGCGCTAAGTACGCAGAGATTCGCCGAGTTTTTTAGTTTTTTTCTCTGCGGCCTTTGTGATCTCTATGTTTATTAAAGGCTTAACGATGGTGGTCAGTCACCGTAAGCAAAATAAAAATAGCTGTGCACAAAACACAAAAATCTATCTGTAAGACGATAAAGATAATATATCGTACTTTAGGTGGAAATGCAATAAAAATAAAAATCAACAAATCGGACGCTTTGAGAGTATGACAAAATTAAGAACGACACCCGTAAAGGTATAATACGAACAAAAACCTTGACTTTATACCCGTAAAGGTATAAATTCGATTGTTCGCGTGACTTTATACCCGTAAAGGTATATTTATGACGACCAATTTGGTAAAATTTGTCAAAAAACGAAGAAAGCTCTTGAAACTCACTCAAGAGGAGCTGGCAGAGCGCGCCGGGGTTGGGCTCCGTTTTGTGCGGGATCTCGAGCAGGGGAAACAGACCCTGCGGCTCGATAAAGTAAATCAGGTGCTCGCCTTGTTCGGTCACAAATTGGCGCCGTTCGAGTGTAAAGCGGAACAGCAAGATGAGTAGGACCGGCAAGGTGTTCATGCACGCTATCCAGGCTGGCGTCATTACGGAGGACGAGACCGGGTACTCCTTCGCCTACTCGACCGACTATCTGCAGCGTAACGACGCTGAACCTGTGAGCTTAACCCTGCCTCTGCGGGATGAACCCTTTATAAGTAAAACTATGCTGCCATTCTTCGACGGACTCATCCCGGAAGGCTGGTTGCTCGATATTGTGCAAAGCACTTGGAAAATCGACTCCCGCGACCGAATGGGATTGCTATTGGCATGCTGCAAAGACTGCTATGGAACAGATTGGCAAAACAATACTGAGGTTTTCTTCGAACCCGGTTTTGGATGTCAGCAAATTTTTTGAAGTCGCTCTGTTTTCTTTCATCACCGGCAATGCCGATATGCACTTAAAGAATTTTTCCCTCATTCGCCTAGACAATAAAATGACCGCGTTGGCGCCGGCCTATGATTTACTCGCCACACGATTGCTCATTCCTGAACAAGATGATCCCGAAGAGATGGCGCTGACTCTTAATGGCAAAAAATCAAGGCTTCATTTTTCCGACTTCTACAAATTCGGTAAAACAGTGGGATTGAATTCAAAGCAGGTTGAAAACAGTTTCAAAAGATTCGGTCGTTTTATGCCGGCCGCTTTGGATTTTCTCAAAAACGCATTCATCGAACGGGAGAGAATAACTGCGTTTAAGGATCTTATTTCAGAGCGGGCTGCACGTCTAAAAATTACTTAGTGTCTGACCGAAAACTCAGAAATAAGCTCTAAGCCCCGTCCTCGGGGCGTC